>CAZLIR010000022.1:6748-14750 GCA_964559635.1 uncultured Enterobacterales bacterium | reverse complement strand
ATTTATTTAAAGTTTGGACATAGTCGAAACTAGCGGAGGCAAACGAGCAATGGCCAGAGTATGTCAGGTAACTGGAAAGAAGCCAGTTACAGGTAATAATGTATCACACGCAAACAATCGCACACGTCGTCGATTTTTGCCAAATCTACACACGCACCGTTTTTGGGTTGAAGACGAGAAGCGTTTTGTAAAGTTACGTCTATCTGCTAAAGGTATGCGTATTGTTGACAAATTGGGTATTGAAGAAGTACTCAAGCAGATCCGCGCTCGCGGTGAAAAAGTTTAAGCGTAGGAGTATTAAGCATGCGTGATAAAATCAAATTAGTATCAAGTGCTGGCACAGGTCACTTCTACACTACTGACAAGAACAAGAAGAACATGCCAGGCAAAATGGAAATCAAAAAGTACGATCCCGTGGTTCGTAAGCACGTGATGTACAAGGAAGCTAAAATCAAGTAATTGATCTGCTTGCCTTCGACTTCCAAAAGCCCGCACAACAGCGGGCTTTTTCTTTGCTGTAAAACAAAAGATCCCTCATAATGCGCCCCATGGACAAGCGCATGTTTCTCAATATAGTCATTATCTCGATCGTCTCGTTTTATTTGGTGTTCGGGATGGTTTACCGTGGACTTTATGAGGAAAGCGCTCCGGATCTGGTCGAACAGTCGCCCTGGGAGCAGCCCTTTCTTATCCCCAAAGGATCCACACTTAAGCAGATTGAATTCCCCTCAGGCACACAGCTTGTCATGTCAGATAATGTCTGGATGCTTGATAAAACACCTAATGAAGTAGCCAGTCTGATAGCCAATAACTGGCAAGGACTGGTGGTGCAGGATGTGGCGACATACAGCCAATTACCCAAGGGTAATAATGCGCTGGTATTTATCGCTGAGCAAATCGAACCGATTGTGGTGCGTCTGGTCATTGAAGAAGAGATGATGGCGCTTTATCGGTTAAATGACCGCCGGGTATTCAAATTGCCGGTTGAATTGCAATCTGTTATCTGGGTTAACTAATGCCCGAGTTACCCGAAGTCGAAACCAGTCGGCGTGGCATAGCGCCACATATTTCAGGTAAACGGCTAACAGATGTCATTATCCGTCAGCCGAGTTTGCGCTGGCCAATACCGATAGAGCAATGCCAGGCACTGGTCGGGGAAAAACTGGTTAACGTTCATCGGCGAGCGAAATACATTCTACTTAATTTTGAGTCCGGAACGCTGCTATTGCATCTGGGGATGTCGGGGAGTTTACGCGTCTTGGAGCCAACTGTTGAACCGGTTAAACATGATCATGTTGACCTCATCTTTGCTGGCCAGGCAATGCTACGACTCAATGACCCACGCCGTTTTGGCGCTTTGTTGTGGGCCGGACGGGAGCCATACAAACATATCCTGTTAACATCACTTGGACCTGAACCTGATGATCCAGCCTTTAATACAGACTATTGCTATCAGAAAAGTCGTGGCAAGCGACAAGCAATCAAGCAGTGGATCATGGATGGTCATGTGGTGGTGGGGGTAGGGAATATCTACGCTAATGAATCCTTGTTCAAGGCGGGCATTCACCCCTCTCGTCAGGCCGGCAAAATTAGTCGAGTGCGTTTTGAGTGTTTGGTGAGCGCTATTAAGTCAGTAATTAGTCATGCGATAGAGCAGGGAGGCACCAGTTTGCGCGACTTTACTCAGGCTGATGGCAAACCGGGTTATTTTAAACAGGAATTGGCTGTGTACGGTCGAGGGGATGAACCTTGTGTGCAGTGCAATACACCGTTAAAAGCAACACGACATGGTCAACGAGCGACGGTCTATTGTGCACAGTGCCAGACCTAACCGCAGCACAACCTGACTCAAGTGCGCGATATATCGAATTAGAGCCAATTTGATCTGGACTCAGTGATAATGACATTATATAGTTGTCTGCCGGTAACCCGACTGGAAAATCGCCACGGGTAATCACAGGATTTAGATAGCACCGACAGGGTGTTTCAAAGTACTACGAAATACAAAAACAAAGTTAAAATAAAGGTAAGTTATGCGCAGAAAGCATCCAAAAGATGAGGAAGAAACAGCGGTAGATATGACACCGATGCTCGACATCGTTTTCATCATGCTGATTTTCTTTATTGTTACAACCTCATTTGTTAAGGAATCGGGCATCAACATTAATCGTCCGGATCCAAACCAACAGAATGATCCACCGCCGCCTAAAGAAAAGAAAAATGTCTTCATCAAGATCGATGCTACCAATCGTGTATACATGGATAATCTTGATGTTGATGTTCGTGCGGTCCGTGCTCGTGTCGAGCAGAAACGTGCTCAGAACCCAGAAGCAATCGCGATTATTGGTGTTCATCCAGCGGCAGAAACAGACACATTGGTTAATGTTGTCAATGCGGCTCGAGAGGCGGGGATCGAACGAGTCTCGGTGGATACCTACGAGGATTGACCAAGCTCGTGTAACACTCATTATTTGATTAAAAGTGCAGCCAATGGCTGCATTTTTTTTGCCATTTAGCTTATGAGCTCTATTTTATCGATATACATTCGGACGCTAACGATTGAATTCGAGCCCTAAACGCCCTATACCTTGTTATATATTGACACACATTCAGAATAACCGGGATCATGTCTGAACTAATCGTTCTCATCTTATTCGTGCTTTTAGCGACCTATTTATGGGGTGCTGTGAAAGCTAAGGAATTGGCCATTCGTGCCGGGCATGCGGCTTGTGATAAACGTGGGCTGCAATTTCTCGATCAGACGGTTGAACAACGACAATTACGGTTTTGTCTGGATGAGCGAAAAAATCCCGGTTGGCGACGTACCTATTATTTTGAGTTTGCGACCTCAGGTGAGTTTCGCTATGAAGGCCAGTTGGTCATGCATGGTCACCGCCTACAATCGCTTACCTTAGACCCTTATCCCGATCCGACTATACAGCCAGAGCAATATATCGAGCATTAATTGCTTGGTTGAGGTTTGACTGCCAGAATGTCACAGGTCATGTTGTACAGCATTTGTTCAGCGGTATTACCAATCAGATAACCATTAAGACCACTGCGAGATATCGTTCCTAGCACAACCATACGGCTATCCAGCTCTTCTGCCAACTCATTGATGGCAAACTCCGGCTGACCAATGACCACGTGAAAATTATCATTAGCGACTGCAGAATCTGCCACGATCGCTTGGCCATGTTGCTCAGCATTGGCGCGAACATTTTCGACATAGACATTTGGGTCAATCACCGTGTAATCCATATCAATTAACACCGGTAGTGGAGCACAGGCGGTTGCGACATGTACCGGATCTTGGAGCATCTCCCCCATCATGGCTGCCTGTTGTAAGATCCGTTTATTCAGCACCTGATGCTCGGCATCAGCACTGGTGGTATCAACAGCCGCCAGTACTGTACTGCCCTGTGGCCAGGTCTCTGTGGTGACGATGAGTACAGAGCAGGGGCACTCGCGTAACAATAACCAATCTTGAGGCGTGTGTATGAACCCCTCTAGACGACTGTGTTTGCTGGCCGTCTTAATGACTAAATCAACTTCATACTCCCGACATAGCTGCGCCACTTCCTCATGGGCAACCGGTGTCCAAAGAATATCGCGTGTAATGTTGATGTCGTCGGTATTCACGGTGGTGAGTATGGTATCTATCTCCGCATTACGCCGCTCAATAAGCCTTTGACGTAAGACTTCTTCCGTTTCCACCAAAATGTCACCATGAATAAAATTTAAGGTAGAGTATAAAACAGAGACAATATGTAAGTTGGCACCACTAACACGGCTCAGCTCGATGCCGCGCAGTAATGCGGTCTGCTGTTCATGTGCTTCATCAAAGATGACCATGATGTGCTTGAGTTGTTCCATAATGTACTCCTTGTCGTATCTCTAAGCAGATGGCGGTATCATTGCGTATACTTCACCAAGTTCCCATGTAACTAGTATAGATTGAATTACACTGTAAAAGATTGATTACAGTCAAAATGAAAGAGTATTTGAATGAAAACTGGCATATTAATCGTTAATTTAGGCACCCCTGATTCACCAGAGACAAAAGATGTGCGAATTTTCCTGCGCGAGTTCCTGTCAGACCCACTCGTCGTTGATTTGCCAGACATTCCCCGATGGATCCTGGTGAATCTAATCATTGCGCCATTTCGTGCACCCAATTCCAGTGCCGAATACAAACGCTTGTGGACCGACAATGGTTCACCGTTGAAGATCCACACCAAGGCACTACTCAGCCAGTTAGAGGATTATTTTGATGAGCATTATGTTGTCGAAATGGCCATGCGATATCGTAATCCATCGATCCGCAGTCAACTAGAGAAACTACGTACCCAGACACTGGAAAAATTAGTTGTAGTGCCATTGTTTCCACAATATGCAGAAGCGACCAACCTATCGGTAATACATGAGGTTCAGGATCAACTAAAGGCAATGAATTGGTCTGTGGATGTCAGCTTTGTCGATAGTTTCCCGGATCAACCTGAGTTTATTCAGTCGATTATCTCCGCAGCCAATTTACCGGATAAACCCTTTGAGCACACCTTATTCAGCTTTCACGGCTTACCAGAGCGTCAGTTGAAGAAGCTATATGATGGTTGTATTACGGATAATTGTTGTGCCACGCTCGGACAGCACAATAAGGACTGCTACCGAGCGCAATGCTACGCCACGGCGCGTGCTATCGCTGAAAGCCTGTCGCTAAAAGATGAGGACTATACGGTGTGTTTCCAATCACGTCAGGGACGTATCCCATGGATACAACCCTACACCGATGAGGTGATTGATGAGCTCAATGCCAAGGGCGTCAAGTCACTGTGCGTATTCTCACCGGCCTTTGTCGCTGACTGTCTGGAAACGGATGTTGAGATTGGTCATACCTATCGCGAGCAGTTCATCGAGGGTGGTGGTGAAGAATTTTACGTTGCCCCCTGCGTCAATAGTCATCCAGAGTGGGTTAAGGCGCTCGCAGAAATTATCAAAGGTCATATGGCTCATAGTGTCTGATAGGACACATTTATCCCCCTGAAAGGCATCAAGTACTAGCCTTTAGTGGCGACTGTTGCCATACTAGTGTCGTGCACCCGATAAATAGTATGTATGGCCATAGCTCAGGATAAAAAAGATACCATTGTTGTTCCCAACGCACTGGAGTTATTGAATACCCCGGTGTGGATCTGGGATCTGGAAGCTGAACATATTATTTGGGGCAACCCCTCCTGTCTGGAACTCTGGGGTGCTGACTCGATGGCACAACTCCAGCAGATGGATTTCAGTAATCAGCCAGTTAGAAAGCAATTCAAAGAAATGTCGGATCGTTTTCGTCAGGGACTCAGCGTAGAAGAAGAGCAGGTCTTTAGCATTGGCGGCACTCCCACAACGGTGACTTGCCAGTGTCAGGGTATCGATATTGATGGCTTTGATCTGACCACCCTGGTTGAGGTACGTCAGGTCGCCAGGAGTCCGTTAGATGCCAACGTGCAGTCGAGTATTGAAGCACTGCAACACACCCCGGCGATGGTTTCCATTTACAACCTCGATGGCGTATGCCTGATGCGGAATCCGGCCGCCATGCGCTCGTTCGGGTTTTTGCAGCCTGATGAGCAAGAGAAGATCTATGACCGCATTTGTCAGGATGAGGTGAAAGCAGATATCAAGAAGAACCTCGACAGGGGCACGTCTTATTCTGGCGAAATCATGACCAAAACAAAGCAGGGTGAGCGCTGGCATCATTTTGATGCACGCATAATTCTGAATCAGAATAACTCACGCGTTATTCTGGTTAATGAGCTGGATGTTCACAAACGTAAAATGGCCTCTGATCAGGCCTATCGTCTGGCCTATTATGACACCCTGACGCACTTACCCAACCGCGTGGCATTTGCAAATCGCGTGGATGATATCCTACTGGGCCTCACGCACAATAAAGAAGCCAGTGCGCTGGTGTTATTTCTCAATGTGAATAACTTCAGTGATGTTAATTCGACGTTTGGCTTCGGGGCCGGCGACGAGCTATTACGTGACATCGGTCAGCGACTATCTGAGAACCTACCAGAAATTGAAATTGTGTCACGCATTGGCGCTGACAAGTTCGCTATTGTGTATCAAATGTCAGCTGATGCCTCCGAGCTCGAGCGCTTCGTTGGCCGGGTGGTTGAACTCTTTGACACGCCTTTCCAGATCATGGAGCACGCTTACTTAGTGGGCGTCCGCATGGGTATATCACTCATTCCTGAGCACGCGCAATCTGAAACAGAGGCCAGTCGCGTCACTGATCTGGCACTGAATCACGCGAAACATAAAGGACGCAATGCTTGGGTTTTATATAACCACCGAATGTCGATCGAGACTTTCGAAAAAACTCAGCGTGTACAGCAGCTATACGAAGCCATGGCTAAGGGCCAGTTTATGCTGTATTTCCAACCGCAGATTAATCTTGAGACCGGCCGCATGGTAGGAGCCGAGACATTGATGCGCTGGCAACGTGAAGACGGCAAATTCGTCTCTCCGGCTATCTTTATTCCATTGGCCGAACAAATGGGTGTTATTCAGGATATTACCCGTTGGGTGATCAGGGAATCCTGTCGTCTGAATCGTAATTGGTCAGATAAAGGACTGGGCGATATTCGTGTCGCGGTAAACATTTCAGGTGCTGAATTCTCAGATCCAAACTTTGTTGAGATGGTCAAAGATGCTATTTTCCACAGCGGAATGAAGCCTGAGCTGCTGGAATTGGAAGTCACAGAAACGGCATTAGTTGATGACTTTGAGCAGGCAATTGCAACTCTGAATTCAGTCAAGGCACTCGGTGTCGAAGTAGCCATTGATGACTTTGGTACCGGCCACTCATCGTTGAACTATCTGAAATGCTTTCCGCTTGATCGCTTGAAAATTGATAAGTCGTTTGTGGATGAATTACAGCGCGGCGATACCTCAGATTTGGCGATTGTTAAGGCAATACTGGACATGGCCGAAGCCTTTGATATTGAGACCATTGCTGAAGGAGTCGAGCATGCCGAGCAGGCTGAAATCCTGAAGAACATTGGTTGCAGAGAGGCGCAGGGATATTACTTTTCCAAACCGGTATCGGTCAGTGAGTTCGAACGACTGCTGATGGAAAATACCCCTTCTGAAAACTAAAACGCCCCACACAGGTGAGGCGCTCTGTCTGTCTTTAGTAGCGTCTTATTCAGCTTTGAAAACTTCTTTACCCGCTTGATAGGTCGCCAGTACCTTAATTTTCCATATGTCCTGCTCAGGGATCGTGAAAAAGTCACTATCGACAATAATAAAGTCAGCCCATTTGCCTGCTTCAAGAGAACCAATAACATCCTCCTGATGGCCGGCATAGGCGGCATCCAGAGTAAAGGAGCGTAGCGCTTCCTCGCGGGTCATTTTTTGATCAGCACGCCAACCGCCATCGGGCTGGTTATCACGATCCTGTCGTGTGACCGCAGCATGGAGTCCAAAGAACGGATTGGCTGGCTCAACCGGAAAATCGGAGCCATTGGCAATGATAGAGCCTTGCTGTAAAAATTTACGCCAGGCATAGGCACCGGCCAATCGATCTTCACCGACACGATCTTTCGCCATGTTCTTGTCGGAAGTTGCATGGGTGGCTTGCATCGAGGGTATGACATCTAACTCTTTGAAGCGCGGGATATCATCAATATGAACAATTTGCGCATGCTCAACACGGTTACGCAGGTCTTTATGTTGTGGATAACGCGCGAAGATATCTAACAGGAGTCGATTACCCTTATCACCAATCGCATGAGTATTTACCTGAAAGCCATTTTCCATAGCAAACTTAGTCATTGCCTCTGTTTGCTCCGGCGTGTGAAGCAGCAGACCATGACTGTCGGGTCGGTCTGAGTAGGGCTCATCGAGTGCAGCACCACGACTGCCGAGAGCACCATCAATTTGAATCTTGATACTTCGTACCGCGAGTCTGTCATCAAACAATGAGGGTTCAGGTCCTTTTAAG
>CAZLIR010000022.1:0-6738 GCA_964559635.1 uncultured Enterobacterales bacterium | reverse complement strand
AGATGGCTTCCTCATAACCATCAGAAGTGACTGCCAGCATGCCGTAAATTCGGACATCCAGCGCGTCTTTTTCGGCGATGGCCTTAAAGGCAGATACTTCTTGTGGTGATATACCTGCATCATGTACCGATGTCAGACCTTCTGATGCCAGAGCTGCGATGGCTGTTTCAATGTAATCAATGGTTTGCGCCATTGTCCGCTCAGGTACAGCACGCGCAACCATATCCATGGCATTATCAATCAGTACGCCAGTCGGATTACCATTTTCATCCTTGATGATCTCACCACCGGCAGGATCCAGTGTATTACGATCGATACCGGCACGTTTTAACGCCTCTGAATTTGCCCACATAGCATGGCCATCGACGCGATTCAGCGCAACCGGCTTGCCCGGCACGGCATTATCGAGTGTTTCGGCATTGGGGAATTCATTTTTGTCCCACAGTACCTGATTCCAGCCACGCCCTAAGATCCACTCTTGGGTCTTATTCTGACGGGCAAATTCTGCCACCAGTTCGGCTGCATGCTCGGCGGATTTACTACTGGTCAGGTCAACATTTTTTAGTGAATGGCCGTAACTCATGACATGACCATGAGCATCAATCAGCCCCGGCAACAGGAATTTGTTTCCGCCGTCGATGAGGGTGCGCTTCATCTTGGTCATCAAGACTTTCTTTGTTGCCTCCTCGTCCAGAGTTTGAATCACCTTGCCCTGCTCATCAATTAACAAACCATGGAAGGTCAGCAGTCCCTCTTGGGTATTGGTGTAGCCTTTGATGTTATAGACTAATGTTTGAGCAAGCAGCGGTAAGGATGTAAGGATCAGCACCAGACTGATCAGATGGCGTGCGTAAGACATTGTTTCTCCAGCGGTTAATTAACCTGACAGCAGAGCCGCCAGACGTTCATGTTGTGATGAGGTGCTTTCCTCATCTTGTTTTTGTACTGCAATTTCCCATAACAACGCCACGTACTCATAGACCCATAGCCAATCTGTTAACAGTGACTGATAGTCCTGCCATTGATCGCCAAAGTAGCCATTTAGCAGCAGCGATTGTTGCGCCTGATTTAACTGATTGCCCTGACAGATAACCGCCAATTCGAACATGGGTGAATTGACACCAGCAAACTCCCAGTCAAAAAAGTGGATATCGTCATTAACTAAAATATTGCTGTTCAGTAGGTCATTGTGACATAGCACATGAGCCATTAACTGATCGGTTTTTGTGATAGTGGCAGTGGCGCGTTGTAGCAGATCATCTCGTAGTAACTCAGAATCTGGCGCAATTTTGTCACGATAAGCCTGAATACTCTCAATCAGATTTACCCGAGGCAAGTCGTCACATGGTAGTGCGTGTATTGCCTTTATACGGTCGATCAGTTGTTGTACTTTCAGCGGATCATCATAATCGGCCAGTGTCCAGTAATCTCCCTCAATCCAGCGCGCTATCGAGAATTCCTCATCGAGATCAATATAGATAATAACCGGCGCAACATCGAGTGATTCGAGTGCGCTCATGATATGCATTTCTTTCTTGTGATCGATGCCGAGATCAATCGCCTCATGGTTGAAAAACTTAATGACGTACTCATCCTTGGTAAATTTCAGATGATAGCTTTCATTAGTAATACCCTGAGTGAGGTGCTTGTATGAGATAAGCATGCGGCTGCTTAACTCAGGCACCATCTCCAGGTAGCGCTTAAGATTGGCTATTGAGCGTGTCATGGTAGTCTTTTTTCCACATCATATACCCTGAAATGCTGAGGATTATGTATAGTCCGAATAGCAAACTGGTGGCATATAAATCTTTGTTTAGGTAAAGATATATCGAAATACTGTTGATCACAATCCAGTATAACCAATTCTCAAGTACCTTCCTTGCCACCATCCAAGTGGTCAATACTGCACTCCAAGTCGTGAATGAGTCAAGCCATGGATAGCTGGCGTTGGTATTTTCAAGCAGGGTAGCCGATGCGGTGGTTAGGACTAGAATGACTACCAAGGCAGAAATATGTTGCTTTAGAGACCATCTGGAGATCGTTAGGGTGTCACCCTCATCGGTTTTATTAGTCCAGGCATACCAGCCATAAATAGCCATCGCCATGTAGTAAATTTGCAGCAAGGACTCCATCACCAGCATGACCGAAAAGAACAGCCAGGTGTAGATGGCTGTACTGATAAGTGCTGCTGGCCAACAAAGCACATTTTGCCTCATCGCCAGCAGTAAGTAAGCAATCGCCAGAGCAACCGCAAGCAGTTCCCAGTTACTGGTGGCTGCCCAGGCTGTGGATAGCCATTGCAGTAGTTCAGTCATAAATCAAACGGTCACTTAGGTGACAGATCACCATTGATGAACTTACAAACAAACACGGCCTTTCCTTCTTCCTGCCAACTGGATGTCATGGCTTGCTCCAGAAGCGGGAACACGACTGCAGAATCACCGAATAACTGCGTGCTCATGGTGTTGGTAAGCGCCGTTACGCCCTCAGTTTGATTGATCTTATCAATGAAGGCCTTAATCGGTGGGATATACTTTTCAGCTAGCGGATAGCAGCTCAACTCAACGGAAATTTGCATGTGTTTCCTCTTAATTTTCCTGCAATAGTTATGGCGACTATCCTAATACGTCCTAGTACTGATAGCGAACAGTAATTCCAACATGACGCGGATCGCCCAGACGTTCATAGAGCTTCACAGGGAAATCAGGTGGCTCATTAGCAAAGTAGAAACCTCGCACCGTATACTTTTGGTCAAAGATGTTTTGCGCCCACAGGTAGTAACTCCAGTTGATGTCCTGATAACCGAACTTCAGATTCATCGTGCTGCTGGCATCGGCGATTTGGTCATGACTGAAAGAATAATAGAACTCGTCCTTTGCTTGCCACTGCACACGACCAAACCAACCCGCATCATCGGCATAATTAAGGGCCAGAGACATCATGTAACTGGGCGCATGGGCCTGCTCACGACCTTCGAGGCGATCCTCTGTGCCTTGGAAATTGTCTATTTGGGTATCTAAGTAACCCAGAGTCGCGTCCAGTGACCAATTTTGCGCCATTTGCCATTGCAGATCGGCCTCGATACCACGATTGTAGCCTTCAGCGGCATTATCAATGAGGAAAATGAATGTCAGTGGGTCGGTGGGGTCAAGCTGTTGTGAGGTACTAATCTGCACATCCTCACGCTGCATATTGAACAGTGATACCGACCAGTTCAGGCTGCCATCCTCATTGCGGCCGCGTAGACCGGCTTCAGCATTAACCACATATTCCGGGTCGAACTGACGTAACTCACTTGGAATAGATAAGCTGAGGTTGAAGCCACCAGCCTTATAGCCACGCGCGATTGAGTACCAGCTGGAAAGGGTGTCAGAGTGCTCTTTCACCAGCGAGATTTCACCGCCATTCATGGTATCGGTTGGATTAAAACTCACTGGGGCCGTATCTTGATAGTCGGCCTCACGACGCTCACGACGTAAGCTCACGGAGAGTGTTGTATCTTCTGTAAGCGCCCAACGTGCCTGACCATAGATAGCGAGTGTGTCAGCTGAGTAGGATGAGGTTAGGCGACGATACAGGGCACCGTTATATAACTCGGTAATGTCATTATCCTCTTCCAATGACTGTTGGTATAGACCAACCACCCAGTCCATCGAGTTGCTATCAGAGATGGGCTTGGACAACAAGCGTACTTCATTGGTGCTGGTTGTGCGCTGGCGGTCTGTATCAGAGGTAAAATCATAAGGGCCATCGGCTCCCCAGTAGTCCGGATTACCCCAATCGCCATCAAATGCCACATCGTTGTCGATATCGGCGTAGGTGCTGATAAATAACCAGTCGAACTCGTCACCACTGATTTGATAGCGCGCCGAGAAGGCATCTGTTTGTTGTGCATCAACCCCCGGCTTATCTGTTCGGGTCAAATAGGTGTTATCTAGTGCCCAGACATCGTAGCCGTTATCTAACTCAGATTTAATCAAGGTCAGCTTCAACTCGTGATTATCGGCCGGTAACCAGCGCAGCTTTGCCCGCAGATTAAACTCATCGCGGGCGTTGGTATCGTCGGTATTAAGGTAATTATTGTAGCGAAAACCGTTATTCATATATTGATCGACACTGATCAGGCCCATGACAGTGTTGTCATCCGTCAGACTGCCAGAGGCTGACAGAGCGACACCGTAGGTGCTGTCCTCACCCAGAATAAACTGACTACGCAATTCGTTTTCTGCCTGTGGGTCACGACTTCGGACATTAATCATACCGGCAATGGCATTCGCGCCATAACGTGCACTTTGTGGTCCACGCAGTACCTCGACCTGATCAATATCAAACAGGGTAGCCAGCATGCCCATACTACTGAAATCGATATCATCAATGATCATGGCCACAGAAGGATTGGGTGCTCCCTCGTATTGATCCAATTCACCGATACCGCGGATCTGAAAGAATTTCGGGCGTGAGCTACCACCCGCCCAGTTTAGGTTCGGGATCAGATTGATGACCTCTTCCAGATGCTGCTCAGCCGCTTGCTTGAGATCCTCAGCATTTAAGACACTGACACTGGCAGTGGTATCGTCTTTGCTACTCTCACGATAATCTGCTGTGACGGTAATTACATTTTCATCCTGCTCAACCTGCTCAGCCATGAGTGGCCATGACAGTGCGGCAAGCGGAAGTAATAGATATTTAGTGTTCATAATGGTTCCAAAGGTCGATGAAAATTGTTGTATGGAACCTATCTAGAGAGGTGACCTTTTCCTACGCCAGTACAATCTGGATCAGGTTCCAGGGTTCGCATAAGCGTCTCAGGTCAGTGACCACCCCTAAGGTGCGCGTATTATAACTGATAGCAGTAACTGTTTGCTAGCAGGACCGATTGTGATATTTTAAATATCCAACAACAATACGAATGATTATGGATAAGATAAGCCCAGTAGAAGCCTTTGTTCGACACGCACAGGCCACACCCGATAAAATATTTCTTCATCAACCCTATGAAAATGAGGTAGCCACCCTCACGTATGCCGAGGCATTAGACCATGTCATACGCCTGAGTCAGTGGTTAAAACGTTACCCAGACAACAGTCATATTGCGATTCTCTCACTGAATTGTATGCATTGGTTCTTGACCGATTTGGCAGTCATGCTCGCCGGTCATGTCAGTATCCCAATTTACCCGACTTCATCTTCATCGAGTATCAATCAGGTTTTAGAGCACAGTGGTGCTGCCTGTCTGTTTCTAGGCAAAATGCCCCCTGAAAAGTCCGGCTTTCAAGTGGTTAACGCTGAGCTCGATGTCGTCAGTATGTATAAACAACGCGATGGACGATTTGATTGGGATGCGCTGGAAGGCGATGCA
The DNA here is from genome assembly GCA_964559635.1 of uncultured Enterobacterales bacterium. GTDB lineage: Bacteria > Pseudomonadota > Gammaproteobacteria > Enterobacterales > CAXRAF01. The sequence continues at coordinate 1,379 of CAZLIR010000022.1, read as the reverse complement.
GTCGCGCTTGACTCATTGACGTTTCCGACCCCTGATGATCTGGCCACCATTGTTTACACCTCTGGAACGACCGGATTACCTAAAGGGGTTATGATCAATTTCGCCTGTCTTGCTGAGGTCGGTGACACGATCATTGAATGGCTTGGTGTTAATGATACAGAACGCTTTATTTCATACTTGCCGCTGGCCCACGTAGCCGAGCGTGCTGCGGTAGAAATGGCCAGTGTTTACTCAGGCGCAGAGGTATTCTTTGTGCATTCGCTGGATACCTTTAATGCAGATGTCGTGCGTGCCCAGCCAACAGTATTCTTTGGTGTGCCACGGATCTGGATTAAGTTCCAACAGGCGATTGAGAGTAAAATCTCTGCCGGTGCGCTGAAAACCATATTGTCGATACCATTCATTGGTAAACGCTTTGCCGCCAAATTGCGCACTAAATTAGGACTCGATAATGTCAAAATTGCAGTCTCTGGCGCAGCGGCATTGCCGAAAGATATCATCCATTGGTATGACAACATTGGCATTCCGATTTGCGAGGCCTATGGTATGTCGGAGTCGATGGGCTCCGCGACATTCAATCACCCAGAAAATCGCCGAGTTGGCAGTGTTGGTACCGCCGTGCCCGGGTGCGAGATTCAGATTATGGAAAATGATGAGGTGGCGTATCGTTCACCCTGCCTGATGTTAGGTTATTACAAGGAGCCAACCCTGTCAGAGCAAACCATCCGTGACGGCTGGCTCTATACCGGGGATACCGGACATATCGATGAGGATGGCTTTGTCTTCATCACTGGTCGCCTGAAGGACTTATTTAAAACGCAAAAAGGTAAGTACATTGCGCCATTACCCATCGAGTCAGAGTTACAGCCGCGCTCTGGTTGTGAGCAACTGTGCGTGATCGGGGCAAACTTGATTCAGCCGGTGGTAATAGCGCCTGTGGTTGAGAAACCAACGGGCGAGGCGTTAGCTAAATTTGAGAAGACACTAGCTCAGGTGCTGGCAGAGACGAATGAGCACCTGCCAAAGCATGAGAAGTTATCGCACTGGTTCCTCGTTCATGAGGAATGGACCCCTGATAACAGTCTGATCACACCGACATTGAAAATGCGTCGAGCCGACATAGAATCACGTTATGATGCTTTGGTGCGTAAGGCCGTTAATCGCGATTCGGTGGTCCAGTGGTTAGATGTTTCAAAACTAGACTAGACGAGTTTTGAAAGCACTCTGACAGTCTGTTTTAGCCCGGCCAGGTCCTGAAAAGTTGTGACGCCATATCCTGTGGCGTCATCATTTGCTTGGTTTGACGCTGATGACATAGTCCCCGCGCTCGAGTTTATCAATGACATCCAACCCCTCTGTGACTCGGGCAAATACCGTAT
>CAZLIR010000021.1:0-14946 GCA_964559635.1 uncultured Enterobacterales bacterium | reverse complement strand
CGTCTAATCGGAGACGTGAAATGGGTATACAGGGGCAAGGCAAGTCCAAAGTGACCGGCATTATCAGGTGAATAACGCGCCTGACTTAGTGATCGCAGTAGCATGGTCTGAGTTTGCGCCGCGTTTGGATGACCCTCTAATTGACTAATCAAAGCCTGATAATCTTTTGGACCGGGGTTATCATCGCCAGTTAACCAAAGCCCTAGGGTGGATAAGAAATCACGCAAGCTCTCTTGCGCACTCATACTCGGGCCCTCATGGACGCGATACATGCCCGGAATTTCGTTTTTATCGAGGAACCTACCAGTCGCGACATTGGCCATGATCATGCACTCTTCGATCATCTTATGGGCATCATTTCTCACCACCGGCGCAATGTTGGCTATTTTGCGATTGTCATCAAACTCAATGTATGAATCTGAACTATCGAAGCTTATCGCACCGCGATCATCACGCACTTTGGACAAACATTTATACAAGTCATGCAAACGCAATAAAGGATTAACAAGGTCCCCTAGTTCTTTGCGAATAGTCGGCTCGCCCTCGAATAACGCGCCCACCTGGTCATAAGTTAGCCGCGCGTGGGAATTCATTACCGCGGGATAAAATCGAAAGTCGACGAGTTCGCCCTCGCGTGAAATATCCATCTCACTGACCATACATAATCGATCGACTTTAGGATTAAGAGAACACAAACCATTTGATAATACTTCGGGTAGCATCGGCACAACGCGCCCGGGGAAGTAGACAGAGTTACCCCGATTATAGGCTTCAGCGTCTAAACCTGAGTGCTCTGTGACATAATGACTGACATCTGCAATCGCGACCCAGAGCGTCCAGCCACCCTTTTCTGATCGTTCACAGTAAACGGCATCGTCAAAATCTTTGGCATCGGCACCATCGATTGTAACGAGTGGCATATCGCGCAGATCAATTCGACCCGAAATATCCTCAGGTGCGACCTCACCTTCAAGGTTGCCCGCCTCTTTTTGAACTTGTTCTGGCCACTCATGGGGAATCTGATGATTACGAATAGCTATCTCAATTTCCAAGCCGGGGTCTAAATGATCACCGAGAATTTCCTTAATGATGCCACTGGCCAAAAATTGATCGGAGGGCCGTTTGGTAATTTCAATAACAACTACCTGCCCTTCTTTAGGAGATAAACCTGACTTGCTCTGGTCAACATGGATATAGTCTGGATAGCGTGGATCCTCAGGTATAACAAAATGAGTGCTCGACTCAATATGGTAGCGACCAACTATCTCTATATCTAACTCTGATAGCACCCGCACAATAAAGGCATCTTGTTTACCACGAAAGGAGCGGACATCCGGTCGAACCAGCACCCGATCACCATGAAACACTTTACGCATTTGTCGAGCATTGACAAACCAGTCATCCTCATTGGTATCGAAAGACACAAAACCATAGCCATCCCGATGAGCACTGACCGTCCCTTTACGGAGATTTAACTGCTCAATCAGGGCATAGCGATTTTTACGATCACGCAACACTTGTGCGTCACGCTCCATCGCTTTGAGACGACGGTGTAACAGTTCAATTTGCTCATCATCAGCATAACCAAAAGCATCAGCCAAGTCCGACAGTGCGACCGGCGCTTTGAGTGTTTTCATACAGCTTAGAATGTATTCTCGACTAACGATTGGAGCACCGTAATTTGCAGCTTCGCTAGCGAGATTGGGATCCTGTTTCGGATCGAATTGGGTCATTGAATGGCTTTATTTCATAACTTAATAAGGTAGTTCATCTTAGCATAGCCACTGTCTGATGTACCCCTCTGATAAATGAATGATTGCAACCAATTTGAAAATGTTACAAAATGTTACAAAATGGAGGAATGAGCGCAGTATGTCTCCCCAAATACAGCTAAGAATATTATTAGTGGATGATGAGGATATGGTACGGGAAGTATCTAAGCTGATGCTAGAAGCTATTGGCCATGAAGTCGACGATTTTGCTAATCCCAATCAAGCCTTAGCAAATTTTATGGCTCGACCTGAACTATATGACCTAGCCATTATTGACATGATCATGCCTGAAATGACCGGTAAAGATTTGTTCAAAGAACTCAGAAAAATACGCCCAGATATCAAAGTCGCTATATCTTCAGGTTACCAAATGGATGAAACCAACGAGTCCTTGCTGGCCTTGGGTGTAAAGGGCTTTATCAATAAGCCCTTTAATATGGAGACATTGGAAAAGAAACTTGCAGAGTTGGTTGCGAACTAGCTCAATTCCTCTGATTGTTTCACGGTGCTTTTCTCCCGCTTAAACCATTCAGCCAACACTTCCTGTTCACGTTCTGACTTTATACCCGCACGTAATGTCTTTTGACGCTCTTCCGGGAGGGTCTTAAACCAGTTTAGTGTATCTAACGCGGTTTCCTTTCTGTCGCGGATTTTCATACCGGCGGCAAATGCGCGACTTACATCAATCTGACTCAGGCCCGCCATCTCGCCGGCGTTAGGTACCCAAACGGGCATATCTGCCCATGGTCTGACACCCTGCTCTGTTAAGAAATCAGTATCGGCCCAAACAGCATTTGTATCAGCACCGGATACCTCAATGCAGGTATCGACCATATCCTTAACCGTTTCGGTTTTACTATCAGAGATCGTGTTAAAAATACCCGTTGTCTTTTGCTCAAGACAATGAATAATAAATTCAGCGAGATCACGAACATCAATATATTGCACCAGATCACTACCATTGCCGGGGCATAACATATCGCCACCTCTCGAGGCTCTGACCGGCCAGTAGCTATATCTGTCAGTACGGTCGCGTGGACCAACAATAAGTCCCGGACGCAAGATAGTAGTACCAGCGCCAAACTGTTCAGTAACAGCCTGCTCACTGTAGGCTTTCAGGGGACCATAGGTCGCACCATCAACCGTTTCCACCGTTGGATCGTCAAGCGTGCCGACGGCAGCAGACTCATCCATATTGAGTTGACTGAACTGTGAGTATACTGAGATGGTCGAAATCATCAGATACTGCTCACACTGGCCTTTCAGTAATTGCGCTGATGCACCGGCAATTCTCGGCACATACGATGATGTATCAATGACGCAATCCCATTTTCGCCCCTTGAGTGCTGACAAGCCTGCATCTACTTTTGGATCACGATTACCGATTAGTTTCTCCAGATTTGGGAATAAGTTCTCTTTCGAGCGACCACGGTTAAATAAGGTGACTTCATGTCCCCTGTCAATCGCATACTGAACGGTATGGGGTCCGAGAAAACCCGTGCCACCCAACATTAATATTTTCAGTGGTTTGGCCGCCTTCTTGACTGAGTCGAATGCCATTAATGGTGATAGGCCCGTCATCGATACAGCACTCAGTGCCATTGCCGATTGCAGTAATTCTCTACGTGTGGTCATTATCGGAGATTCCTTATTCTTTTTTCTCAGCACGAAGTTATATGCTTTTGTGTGATTCTCTGCAAACAGAATATGTTAGCAGATATGAACATTGACAGATTCGGAACACAAAAAAGCCGAGTGATGTGACTCGACTCGGCTTTTACAACTGCATGATGGGTAATGTTATGACATCAATCACCCAAGCGGTCGGCAATTTCAGTCATCGTGTTCGATAGCTGAGCGCGGCGTTTAGCAGACGCTGAATCGTCCACATCAGACACAGACTTAGCAAATGCCTTGAGGGCATCTGACGTTGCTTTGTCCGACTTACCCGCTTTTAGCGCGGCATCCGATTTATCCAATGCAGCCGTCATTTCAGTCACCATCTCAGCAGAGAGTGTCTCACTACGTTGTAGCTGATCGATATAGGCCTTAGCAATGACCGGCTCCGCTGGCCACGTCACTCTAAACTGCTGCTGTGGATTGAATAATTGTCCCTGATCAGCTAAGCCCGCAGCTGCGATTTCATTAGCTGACAAATAGTCACTTGGTGTCAATGCGAGCACATCTAGACCACGAACAATTTCCGTACCGTAGATTTTGCCGTTGTACCAGTAAGCAGACCAAAATCCACCGGTGATTAGATGCTCATCGCTAATCGGACCACGGTCGAAGAATGCGATCTCAACCGGATTGGCAGAATCTGTGAAGTCGATGACAGAGATGCCTCCCTGATACCAGGCCTGTACGAAAATATCACGCCCGGGAACCGGAATAATTGAACCGTTGTGGGCAACACAGTTTTCTTCATCGACCTGCGGTGCTGGAATTTTGAAATGACTACGATATTGCAATTCACCATCAACAATATCGTATATAGCATTAGCGCCCCAAGTGGGTTTGTCATGCGAGCGGCAACGTGGTCGAGAACCACCACCCCACTCATCGGTGTATAAAACTTTGGTGCCGTCATTGTTAAATGTCGCTGAGTGCCAGTAAGCAAAACCTTCATCAACCACTTCATCAATTCGTGTTGGGTTGTAAGGGTCTGAGATATCAAACAGGATACCGTTACCTGAACATGCACCACCGGCAATTTTCAACTCTGGAAATACTGTAATGTCATGGCATTGGTTGGTCATACGGGTTTCCTGTGTATCATCACCGTGATCACCACCACGCCATAAACCTGCCAGACGACCCGTTTCTTCGTCAGCGAATACCGCTGGGCTACTGACAATTCGTGACTTAGACGGATCAGCAACAGGAATTTCGATAACATCAATACGGAACAAGGCGGTTCGCTCATCACCCGGTGACTCATCGAAACAACCCGGTAATTCATCATTTTCACGAACACCTGCAGTACCCGAGTTATAGACCACTATCTTGCCATCTTCACCAGGACCTGAAACAACTGAGTGAGTATGCGAGCCGCGACAAGTTTGAACCTGCCCTACCTGAACCGGACTAGCGTAATCTGAGATATCAAAAATACGGATGCCACGGAACCGGTCTTTACTGACATCGCCCTCCACGCCTTCAAGTCCACAGTCAACGCGACCACGTGACTCCTCAACAGACATGATCAATAAATCGCCGACAATTGAGACATCGCCTTGGCCACCCGGACAGACGATTGAGCTGTGGAGTGAGGGTACGCCGTTGTCATCCAATTGATACACATTGAAGCCGTGGTAAGAGCCAGCAACCAGTTTGTCACCAGCAAAAGCCATATCCGTGTTTGAGAAACTTAGTAGCGGATTACGCTCACCGTATTGCTTATCATCGTCTTCTTTAGGCTCTTCACCTTCTTTAACTGGCATCGCCATAGGCAATTCTGCTGGATTTTCAGGGTCGAAAAAGCCATCAGGTTTTGGCAGAGATACAACCAACTCAAGATTTTTGATGGCCTGACCTGCATCGGCAAAGCCGGGTTTCAGACCTGCGCGTGGGTCGACAGACAGGCCGACCAACATTTTGTTCATGCGCTCAATTTCAGCTGTCTGATCCTTGACGATATCGTTAGTGAACTGAAATAACACCGTATCGTATGCAGAGCCCGGTTGTTCGAGTAACTTCTCGACCATGGTTAACGCACCCTCATGGTGTCTAATCATTAACTGCAGGAACATTTTGTCGAATTCAACGCTCTCTAACGTTGCTAATTTCGCCATCTGCTCTGGACTTGCCATACCAGCCATTGCATGCGACATATGCATGTGACTATGGGCGGCAGGATCAGGCGTCTGCTCACCGCGATCGTTCAACCAGTCCTGCATAAACTTGATCTCATCTGCCTGAGAGGCATTAATTAAGTCAGCGATCTCTGTCAGTTCTTTATTATTCGTTCGCTCAGCAACAAGTTCCGCGAGCTGGGTTGCCTGATGATGATGAGGGATCATGTCTTGCATAAATTTCACATCATCTTGAGAGTAACTTGAGTCAGCAATCTTGACCGCTTCTTCTTTCGATAATTCAATAGGTGCCTGGCCAATACCACCGGGTTTTACGATGGGTGGCTTAGCTTCGGTCGCAGAGCACGCGCCAAGAATAAGCGTTGCCAAAATAGCGCCAGATAACGTTTTTACAGTGTTTTGAAGCTTCTTTGAGACAATATTAGTCATGGACGGTTATCCCTCTTTTCGCTAGGTATTATCTACCTATGTTGGTGTTATATCATTCAGTAGTCACATTTCCCCTCAACTACTGCAACGAATTATATACGCATGCAAGTGATTTATGCGATCACTTGTCTTTTATGCAAATGGGTGTCGCAAAATGATGGTCTCATTTCGCTCAGGACCGGTTGAGATGATATCAACCGGTGCGCTGACAATTTCTTCAATTTTAGCAATAAAGTCTTTGGCATTCTGCGGTAAGTCAGCAACATCTTTTGCCCCGACTGTCGATTCTGACCAGCCCGGCATTTCAATGTAAACTGGGCTCACACTTTCAAACTCTTCGGCACCGCACGGCATAATGGTGATCTGCTCGCCATCACGTTCATAAGCCACAGCAATTTTGATGGTCTCAAGACCATCAAGCACATCTAGCTTAGTCATACACAAACCAGAGATAGAATTGATCTGAATCGCACGTTTCAATGCAACCGCATCCAGCCAACCACATCGTCTCGGACGACCTGTGGTTGCACCGAACTCAGCACCAGCTTTAGCAATGTGCGCACCGATGTCATCAAATAATTCGGTGGGGAATGGTCCAGATCCAACACGGGTTGTATAGGCCTTTGTGATGCCCAGGACATAATCAATATCGAGTGGCCCAACTCCGGTACCAGTCGCTGTTCCACCAGCGGTGGTATTTGACGAGGTCACAAATGGGAATGTGCCATGATCAATATCTAACAGTGTACCCTGTGCACCTTCGAATAGGATATTGTTACCTGCCTCTCGAGAATCATGTAACACCTGAGAAACATCAGTAATCATGGGCACCAATACTTCAGCATAACGCTCAATGTCTTGCATTAAGGCATCGATATCAATTGGCTCAACCTTATAGTAGTTAACCAATGAAAAGTTATGGTATTCCAAAATAACTTCAAGTTTTTCTCGTAATTGAGCGAGATTGGTTAAGTCCAGTACACGTAAACCACGACGCGCTACTTTATCTTCGTAAGCTGGACCAATACCACGGCCAGTCGTACCAATAGCTTTTTTACCAAGTTTAATCTCGCGTGCCTTATCCAGCGCCTCGTGATAGTCCAGGATCAAAGGACAGGCTGGGCTAATCTGGAGTCGTTCGCGAACCGGCACACCCGAGGCTTCAAGCATAGAAATTTCTTCTAATAAGGCTTTGGGTGATAACACAACACCGTTACCGATGATGCATTGCACGTCTGAGCGAAGGATGCCAGAAGGCACGAGATGTAACACTGTTTTAGTGTCATCAATTACCAGCGTATGACCAGCATTATGACCACCCTGAAAACGAACTACTTGAGATACCGATTCAGTGAGTAAATCGACAATTTTGCCCTTGCCTTCATCACCCCATTGGGATCCTAGAACGACGACACTTTTTGCCATGATAATTGTTGCCTCTTTGGCTTGGTTGCTCTGCGAAACGAGAAACCGCGCATTTTACTCTCAGTTAGCGTAAAAATCAGTTAAATTGTTAAAAATCATGCTTATCGAACCAAATATAGAAGGATCAAACCGACAATCATGGAAGATATACCAATAAATCTAAGTTGACGGTCGTTGAATAGCATTACCTTGCGGATGGTTTCGCGCCAGCCCGATGGATAGATAAAGGGCATCAGGCCTTCAATAATGAAGACTAGCGCTAATGCCGTCAGAAAGTCACCCCAATCCATCGTATCCTCTACCCATAATGAAAGAATCCGGGACGTGCCCGGATTCAATGCATGATTTTAGTTATTACTCTTTCTTACCGTCCAGATCTTTCATGAAGCGGAAGAAATCCGAATCAGGACGCATGACCATGATGTCTTGCTGACCAGTGAATGAACGCTCATAGGATTCAAGACTTCTAACAAAAGCAAAAAACTCAGCGTTTTTCTCATAAGCTTCAGCATATATTTTAGCTGCTTCAGCATCTGCCTGACCCATAATTACCTTAGCGTCACGTTCGGCGTCAGCCTTGATGATGGTTGCTTTTCTATCAGCAGAAGCCTGAATGATTTCAGCTTCTTTCTGACCGTTAGAACGGAAAGCTGTCGCGACACGTTCACGCTCAGAGCGCATACGATCATAGACGTTCTCACTAACCTCTGGCGGGTAGTTCGCTTGTTTTATCCGTACATCAACGACATCTACACCGAGTTCTTGTGTAGCTGTGTTCGAGTTGTTACGCACGTTAAGCATCATTTGCTCGCGTTCACCAGAAATAGTTTCTTTAACCGAGTTAACACCAATTTCAGCACGTAGGTCGTTATTTACGATACGTTCTAATAGGCTCTCAGCACGATTGAAATCATTCTGCGTTCTCAGATAGAACTGGCCATAGTCAGACACTCGCCATTTTACATAGGTATCAACCACTAAGGCTTTCTTCTCGTTGGTTAACGCTTCCTGTGGTCGGCTATCCATGGTTTGAATACGGGTATCAATTTTCACGACGCGATCCATAAATGGAATCATAAAGTGGATGCCTGGCTCGTAGACTTTCGCAGTACCTGTTTCTTCCAGTCCGTGGATTTTACCGAAGCGCAATACAATACCCGCCTCCCACTGGTTCACCACAAATAACGAATTGCCACCAATAATTAACGCCACTAATGCGATAAGGACAAATAGGGTTTGTTTAGGACTCATCTCTTTTCTCCTTATCGGTTATTACCAGTCGGTTGACTGTTACGTTGTTGCTTCATTAATTGATCTAGTGGCAGGTACATCATGTTATTACCACCATCGACATCAATTAACACCTTATTTACGTTACCGAATACGCGCTCCATTGTTTCAAGATATAGACGCTGACGAGTGACTTCTGGCGCAGCGTTATATTCTGGCAACAGTTTGGTGAACTTAGCCACATCACCATTGGCTTGCGCGATAATTGACTGTTCGTAAGCACGAGCTGCCTCAATGGTTCTCGCAGCATTACCCTCGGCTACCGGCACAACACGGTTTTCATAAGTCTGCGCCGTGTTGATTTGTCGCTCTTCATCCTCACGTGCCTTAATGGCATCGTCAAATGCAGCTTTGACCTGTGAAGGCGGTGTGGCTTCTTCCAAAGTTAACTGAGAAATTTGTAAGCCCGTCGCATACGGCTCCATGGTTTCTTGCAACTGTGTTAGTGTCTCTGCCTTAATCTGCTCACGACCGGTGGTAATGATTTGATCCATGATGGAGTTACCTACGACCTGACGCAATGCACTCTCGGCAGCCTCAGTAATCGTGTCATCAGGAGACGTTACGTTGAATAGATAATCCTCTGGGTTCTCAATACGATATTGCACACCCAGACGCACGATTACGATGTTCTCGTCTTTGGTCAGCATGGTCGCATCAACACTTGTGCGCTGTATGGAGCTGATGTCAACTTTAATTGGGCGGTCAATTAACGGTGGAGCCCAATGCAAACCCGCGCCCACAGTGGCATGGTATGCACCAAATCGAAGAATAACAGCGCGTTCTTTTTCATCGACTGTGTAAAATCCATAACCTGTGTAAATAACAGCAATGACTATCAGTGCTGCATACAGAGTGAATTTGGTGAACGGAGATTGTGATTTTGCTGTTGAGCCGGGGCGCTTCTTACCACCACCGGAGATTTGTCCCCACAGCTTCTTTAACATGTCATCCAAATCAGGTGGACCATTCTGGTCATTTCGATTTCCCCAGGGATCTTTGTCCCCGTTACCTTTTCCCGGTTCATTCCAGGCCATTAAAATTCTCCAGCAGGTTAAAATTAATCTTTACCATTGAACCATTGATATGCGGATAAGCCAAGATAATTCAAGGCTCAGGAGACCACATACTGGTCAATATTCGACTCTAATCTTTGTTGTATACGTCGCCAATCAGAAAGCGAGATATCGATAGTTAACGAGAAGTTGCCAGACTCGTCAACCAATTCTTCTGTAACAGCGTGTAAATCAAATAATAATCCTCTGAGTCTGCCCTCACGTGGCGGCAGTTTCAGGGTGACATTGACACGATCTGAGGCCACCAGTATAGCAATAGATTCACGCAATAAATCGAGACCCAAACGAGCTTTTGCAGAGACATACACATGCTCAGGCATGCCCTCATTATTCATCTCCACGACCGGGAGCAATCCTTCTGTCGCGTCAATTTTATTCATGACATTCAAAATTTGCACTTCCTGAGCACCAATTTCCTCAAGAACTTGCTCTACCGAAGCCTGTTTTTGCTGCCACTGGGGATCTGAGACATCAATGATGTGTAACAGCAAATCCGCATTCTTGGTCTCCTCCAGAGTAGCGCGAAAAGCAGCCACTAAATCATGTGGCAAATCACGAATAAAGCCGACCGTATCGGCAAGAATAATATCTTGTCCAGGTCCGACTGGTAATCTTCTCAAGGTAGGGTCAAGGGTGGCGAACAACTGATCCTGGGCATAGACATCAGCATCAGTCAGCTGATTAAACAGCGTCGATTTTCCAGCATTGGTGTAACCGACCACTGAAACTGTGGGTAATTCGGTACGCTGTCTGGAGCGCCGTCCCTGCGCTCGTTGACGAGATACCTTATCAAGCCGTTTTTCAATGGCATCAATGCGACCACGTAACAAGCGTCGGTCAGTTTCTAGCTGGGTTTCTCCTGGTCCGCGCAGACCAATGCCGCCTTTTTGCCGCTCCAGATGAGTCCAGCCGCGAATTAGCCGTGTTGACAGATGCCTCAGCTGTGCCAGCTCGACCTGAAGTTTACCCTCATAGGTCGAAGCACGTTGAGCAAAAATATCAAGAATAAGGCCAATACGATCAACCACCCGACACTGACACGCCTTCTCAATATTGCGCTCCTGTGCTGGGGAAAGCTGATGGTTAAAGATAATGACATCGGCCTCATGCAGTTTCACAAGGTCTGCCAGTTGTTCGATGATACCGCTACCGGTATAGAATTTTGCGTGAGGGGCGCTACGTCTGGATGTGATTAAGTCAAGCACCTGAATGCCGGCAGAAGTTACCAGTTCGACAAATTCAGCAATTTGCGCCTGATTCTGCTCAGAGTTCAGCGTTTGAAAATCAATATGTAACAACAGGGCGCGTTCACCGCCCTGATAACGATCAAACATTGCTAGCCGAATTCTCTGGTGTTCAAACTAAATGTGAAAGTGCTTCTTGCTTAGTGGTTTCCGGATCCAGATTCTGCACCATCTTTCTCAGCTGATGGGCTAAGTTTTACATTGCGGGCAGGCACTACTGTTGATATGGCATGCTTATAGACCATTTGACTGACCGTATTTTTAAGTAAAATGACGAACTGATCGAAAGAGTCTATTTGACCTTGCAACTTGATACCATTAACCAAGTAGATTGCCACTGGGATCTTCTCCCTTCTTAATGCATTCAAGTACGGATCTTGAAGCGTCTGACCTTTAGACATTTTGAGCTCCTGATTTATTCTTATTTATTTTTATTTGTATACGAGACTAAACAACAACAACTATCTGTTGCCTCAATTTTAATAAATAACGCAGTAAATTTATTTATTTATAATTGCTATATAGTGATAAAAACGCTGAAGCCAAGTGCCAAAAATGACAAAAATGCGATAAAAACCGCTATATAACAGACATTTATACGGTGAACAGGCTAAAGTAGTGTCATTAATTTTGCTAAATTGTTGCAATTCCCTGATTCAAACCACACCAGCTCTGGCCAGCTTCTCAACCACGTGACTTGTCTTTTTGCTAATCTTGCGGTGGCGGTAACGACATTTTCTATCATTAAATCGTAATCCACCGTCCCTTTAAGGTACTCAATTATCTGTCGATAACCCACACTGCGCATGGCCGGTAGTTCAGGATCGTAGCCTTTCTCGTTTAGCAGATAATCGACCTCTTTAATCACGCCTTGCTCAAGCATCAGCATAAATCGCTGGCGAATTTTATCTCTGAGGACAGCCCGGTCTTGGGGTGAAATAGCGGTATTAAGCACTCGATAAGGAAAGCGTTCTTGTGCCTGTTTAGCATAGAACTCAGTGAGTGTGGTGCCAGTGATACGATACACCTCAATCGCACGTTGTATGCGCTGGCTGTCGTTTGGTTTGATCCGCGCTGCGGAATCAGGATCAAATTCAGCCAATTCAGCATGTAGTCCGGGCCAACCCAAATGTGAAGCCTCTGTTGCAATCTGAGTTCTTATGGCCTCATCGGCACTGGGTAAATCTGCAAGTCCCTGCATCAGGGTTTTGTAGTACAGCATGGTACCCCCAACCAAAACCGGTAGATGCTCTCTGTTGATTGCCTGTGCAATTAACGCCAGAGCGTCCTCACGAAATTGCGATGCTGAGTACGGCTCATCTGGATTGCAGATGTCGATAAGATGGTGTGGGTAATCGGTCAGTTCTTCGGCTGTCGGTTTCGCAGTTCCGATGTTCATGCCACGATAGACTAGCGCTGAATCAACTGAAATCAGTTCACAGGGGCGACTATCGTACAACTGCATCGCTAACTCAGTCTTACCTGAGGCTGTGGGTCCCATGATGAAAACAACCTCAGGACTCGCCACGAAAATACTCTTTAAGCGCTGCCAGAGTGCTCGTTTTCTGGAATGAACCGTCAGGATGACTGGCAATGAATGATGCAACCCAGTCCAACTTTAATGGTGCATGCTGAGCCGATTGAAATTGCAGGTAATCCGTGATCATTGCAGCAAATAGCTCGCTATTCCAAGCCTCTGGGACGGCAGTTATTTTGAGTTGCTGCTCTCGATGTTGCGACTCGATTGATACCTGCTCAGCAAGAGTCGTTAGTTGCTCGGAGTACATGACTGGCAAATTTACGGGAAATAGCAATTTTGACCACCCGGACGAGGCCTGCGCCAAGGCTAACCAGAACTCGAACAATCCCGGCAAATCAATCATGGCTAGTTTGCCTTCTGATACCGCCAATACGGTTGTGTCGTCTAGTCTGAGTAAGTGCTGATTTTGCTGTTCAACAACAGTATCTGTGCCCTGCTTTAAATCATTATCCCGATAGGCGGTGCGAATGAAATCGGCATAGGACTGGTAGTGATTCTCGCCCGCCTCTTTGAGATTGCTTTTGTAGGTTTCAGTTGCGTTCGCTGCTATTGGCTCTGCCGTTGTAGGCTGACTAATTTCTATGCCTTGATGTAAAGATTGCTCGAGCGCCTGAACAACAAAGTCATGAACACGGCGCACATCGTGAAAGCGAACTTCGTGCTTGGTTGGATGAACGTTAACATCGACCTGATCCGGTGGAATTGTGAGAAATAACACATAGCTAGCATGGCGTCCCTCAGGTAAATGCGGATGATAGGCTTCACGAATGGCGTGGTTGAGAACCTTATCTTTCACTGGGCGATGATTGACAAAAAAGTACTGACCATCAGTCTGACTGCGATGATAGCTCGGCAGTGCCAGCCAGCCACACACTGACAGTGCCTCATGCTCGACGGCAATTCGAACTGACTGCCGGACAAATTCCTGTCCACAAACAACTGCCAGACGTTGCTCCGTTTGTGGTCCACTGAAGGCTGCCTTGTAGCGCTTAACCACTCGCTGATTATGTTTCAGTACAATGGTCACTTCCGGATGGGCAAGTGCCATTTGTCGGATCACCGTATCAATTTGCGCAAATTCAGTTTTGTCGGTGCGTAAGAAACGTCGTCGGGCCGGTGTGTTATGGAATAGTTCCTCTACATCAATACAGGTGCCGACCGTAGCGGGTGCTGGTGAGAGTTTAACAGCCATCCTTTGGCCCTCTGTAACGGCACACCAACCCTGGTTTTGTGACTCGGTTTTAGAGGTTAAACGAAACTTCGAAACACTGGAGATACTGGCGAGCGCTTCGCCTCGAAAACCAAACGAATACAATGCCAACAGATCATCTAACTCACTGATCTTACTGGTAGCGTGGGGAGCTAGTGCTAATTCTAGCTGCTCTTTGGCAATACCATAGCCATTATCACGAACTCGGATTAGTTGCTTACCGCCATTAAGGATATCAATATCGATTTGCGTGGCACCGGCATCGAGCGAGTTTTCAACCAGTTCTTTCACCACTGACGCTGGTCGTTCAACGACCTCACCTGCCGCAATTTGGTTGGCAAGTTGGGTGCTTAGTTGAACAATAGGACGGTGCCCAGTTGCGGTATTAGCCACTCAGTTACTCTTTTGTCAGATAGGTATGATTAGATTCTTTCCGACGAGCAGTTTATCACCTTTGAGGTTATTGGTGCGACGTAATTGCTTCATTGATACACCATATTTATGAGCAATACCTGACAGGGTATCACCACGCGAGACGCGATGGGTCATTGGCCCACTATTGACAAGATCAATGTTGGCCATTTTTACCCCCATCGGGGTATTGGTTCGAAAGTAGTCATGTACACCACGAACAATCGAATTCGCTACTTTTTGTTGGTACTTTCGGGAACGAAGATTTCTCTCGTCTTCGCGGTTTGAAATAAATCCCGTTTCCACCAGAATTGAGGGAATGGCGGGGTTCTTCAGCACGATAAAACCCGCACTTTTGGTTTTGTTATTGTGAACAACAATGGTTCGCGCCAGTTCATCAATAACATTCTGAGCTATAGACTGACTCAATCTGACTGAGTGCTCTGTCTGAATTTTTAATAACACTTCAGCGACATCAGCTTCGTAATTATTCAACGCCACACTCTCGACACCACCGAGCAGATCGGCCTCCTTCTCACGTTGCTCCAACCAGCGACCGACCTCTGAGTCTGCGCCCTTGTCAGATAAAACCCAGACCGAGGCGCCACGAACACGCTTATCTCTGAAGGCATCGGCATGAACTGATATGAATAAGTCAGCACCTTTGGCGCGCGCGATTTCAGTTCGCTTACGTAAACCTATGTAATAATCACCGGTTCGTCTCATGACCGCCT
>CAZLIR010000020.1:0-15007 GCA_964559635.1 uncultured Enterobacterales bacterium | reverse complement strand
ACTTATTTTTTAGCTATTGTACGCATATTCTCTCATGGTTCATAGGCGGAAGTTTTCAATCCTCATGTAAGTAATCATAAATTCTCTGAGCGAGCTCGGCAGATATCCCCTTTACGGTCCGTAAATCACCCGCACTCGCTTTTCGCACACCCTCTAGCCCACCAAATCGGCGCAACAACTCGCGTCGTTTGGCTGCCCCAATACCGGGTATAGTCTCGAGTGTTGAGGTTCGCTTTTGTTTTGCCCGCTGATTTCGATGGCCAGAAATAGCGAAACGGTGTGACTCATCGCGGATGTGTTGCAGCAGATGAAGCGCTGGATCCGAGGCCTCCAACATCAACGGAGTGGCGGTGCCCGGTACAATAACCTGCTCCAGTCCTGCCTTACGTGTTCGTCCTTTGGCTATTCCAAGTACACAGGGTATGTCGACTGCTAGTGCTTCAAGTACCTCCTCTGCCTGCCGTAGTTGCCCTTTACCGCCATCGATAATCAAGACGTCTGGTACCGATAGCTCGCCTGATTTCACGCGCTTGTAACGTCGCTCCAACACTTGTCTCATAGCCGCAAAATCATCTGCTTTGGTGATACCTTTGATGTTAAACAAACGATACAGCGATTTCACAGGTCCCTCTGGCCCGAACACCACGCATGATGCCACAGTATTCTCGCCGCTAGTATGACTGATATCGAAGCATTCCATGCGATTAATATGCTCTAGGCCAATCAACTGTTTGAGTGCGTTCAAACGGCTAGTCTGTGTTTGCTCTGACGAGACTCGTGACTCCAGTGCATTGAGCGCATTAGTCGTCGCCAGTTGCAACCAATTGGCCCTCTTCTCCCGAGGTGCATTGCCTATTTTGATCGATTGGCGTGTTTGAAACTTGATGGCTTTGCTGAGTAACTCGCGATCTGATGGCGTAACTTTCACCAGTATCTCGGCGGGTAATTGTGACGAATCAAGATAATACTGACCTAAAAAGGTGGTCATCAACTCACTGTCTGTCAAGTCCTGTGGCAAGGACTGGTAATAACGTTGATCACCGAGCACCATACCTCTGCGAATAAATAACACAAAAATACAGGCCGTATTATCATTTCTCGCTAAACCAAAAACATCAATATCACCCGAGCTGGACTCAACGACCTGGCGCTGCATGATATCGCGCATACGGCTGATTTGATCGCGATGCTGAGCCGCCTGCTCGAAGTCTAAATTCTCAGATGCCTCATCCATGCGTTTCATCAAAACATCGATCACCGATTCATTCTTGCCCTGGTAGAACAGTCGCGTTAATTCAACATCATTAGCGTAATCCTCATCACTCACTAAGCCGACACAGGGTGCTTTACAGCGTTTTATTTGATACTGCAGACAGGGTCTCGATCGGTGTTTAAAGTAACTATTGGTGCACTGTCGGACCTGAAACAGTTTCTGCAATAACTGCAGGCTGTCTTTGGCTGCCACGACACTGGGAAAAGGACCAAAATAACTGCCCTTACCTCGCTTGGCGCCCCGATGTAGGCTTAAACGCGGGAACCGGTCAGTCGATAGGTAAATATAGGGATATGACTTGTCATCACGTAGTAGGACATTAAAGCGCGGACGATGTTTTTTGATCAGATTTTGCTCGAGGATCAATGCTTCTGCTTCGGTATTGGTTACCGTGACTTTAAAGTCTGTAATTCTGGACACCAACGCCTTGGTTTTAACGCTGTCGACTTGCTTACGAAAGTAACTGGTTACCCGTTTTTTCAATTGCCGGGCTTTGCCGACATAGAGGATAGAGTTCTCACTATCGAGCATCCGGTAAACACCCGGCTGATTAGTGAGATTCGCGAGTTTCTGTTGTATAAAATCCTGTGTCGACACCGATACCGCAATCGTTAGAGAATAGCGGGATCGATAATACCATGTCTAATGGCTAAATGGGTTAGTTTAACGTCGTTATCAACGCCCAGCTTGTCGAACAACCGATAGCGATAACTGTTGACCGTTTTTGGACTTAAACACAAGGAATTGCTGATAGTGGACACCTTATCACCAGATGTGATCATCATCATGACCTGAACCTCGCGCTCTGAAAGACCACTCATGAGTGCTGCTTTCTCGGGGTTTTGATAGGGTCGCAATGCCATCTCCTGGGCTATTCTGGCCGAAATGTAACGCTGTCCGACATTGACCTGCCGGATGGCAGTTACCATTTCGTCAACACCGGTCCCCTTCGTCAGATAGCCGCTCGCTCCCGCCTTGAGCAAACGGGTTGGATAAGGTTCATCGGCATGCACAGTGAGAGCGATTATTTTACTATCAGGAAGGCTGCGATCGATTCGTTTGCAGGCTTCTATACCGCCCATGCCCGGCATATTAATGTCCATCAATAGCACATCAGGCTCAACAGTTCGCGCTAACTGCACAGCATGCTCACCGTCGTCAGCTTCGGCCACTACTTCAATGTCTTTGACATCACGTAGTAATCGCTTAATCCCTACTCTGACTAAATCGTGATCATCAACTATCATCACTTTTATCATTATGTCTCCCTCCTCTAGATAATGTCGGTATCTATAGCTCATCTGCACCTAATAACATTACCATAATCACTATGACGTAATAATTGAGCCCAACTAAGTGTGTTTTACTTGAAAATCACCTAATTTTTCTCGCTTAATCATATTTATTAATGATTTACAGGTTTTTATTAAAGTTATTTATTAACTATAACGGACGTAATCATGGCGTCATTTCAGAAATATTCTATCAAAACAATGGTCAATGTCTCACAAACGGTGCCATATCTCTCATGCTAATTGCACGGGCTCTTTCGTTATATTGCGAATAAAGGTTAGAATGGTTTATCAGCTTTAAGAGTGAAATCATGTTATCAATACCTGCAAAAGATTACCGTGAGTTAGCCAAGAAACGCCTGCCAAAGCAGTTGTTTGACTACATCGATGGTGGCTCTTATGACGAGCGCACACTGGCTGAAAACAGTTCTGCCCTTAGTCGTATTGAATTGCGACAGAAGGTATTAGTAGATGTATCTGATATCGATTTTACAACCTCTCTGCTAGGCACGGATTACAACCTACCTCTGGCACTGGCACCGGTAGGACTGGCAGGCAGTTTTGCACGACGAGGTGAGGTGCAGGCAGTTAAGGCAGCGGATAAACATAATATCCCCTTTTGCTTATCGACCTTGTCCATTTGCTCAATGGAAGAGATCGCTAAGCACGCCAGCAAACCCTTCTGGTATCAGCTCTACATGATCCGCGACCGCAACATTGTCACCAACATGATAAAGCGAGCTGCTGCGGTAGGCTGTGAAACGTTGATCCTAACCGTTGACTTGCCCTTCCCGGGTGCCAGATATCGTGATGTGCGAAATGGCATGTATGGTGATGACAGTCTCTGGAATAAACTCAAGCGACTCTATCAATTTGTCTCACACCCGCGCTGGTTATACGCGTTGGTATTAAAGGTGGTCCAGTGGTGTTCGGTAATTTAGTAGATGAACTGTCTATGGCCAATTCAATGGCACATCTGCAAGCTTGGGTAAGTAGCCAATTTGATCCTTCAGTAAGCTGGCAAGATTTGGCTTGGGTTCGTGAGCAATGGCAAGGCAAATTAATTATTAAAGGTGTCATGACAGCAGATGATGCGCGGTTGGCGAGTGAGTATGGTGTTGATGGTATTATCGTCTCAAATCATGGGGGTCGTCAGTTAGACACAGTGCCTGCAACAATTAATGCCATTGAGGGTGTTGTTCAAGCTGCGGGCACTCATGTTGATGTCATGATGGACAGTGGTATCCGTAGTGGCTTGGATATCCTCAAAGCCAGAGCAATGGGCGCTGATGGCTGTCTGATTGGCAGAGCATGGGTTTATGCATTGGCAGCACGCGGAGAGGAAGGTGTCGATCAAATGCTCACGAATCTTAAGGAAGAACTGCGGATTGCCATGGCACTGACAGGGAATCAATCCGCCAAGGGCATTGCACGGGATAGTATCATCAGACCCTAAAAGTCCTGCTCATACCTTAATTCTGACAAATCACATATTGAGTGTGTCACATTTAGCGTACAATAGTGGCACATTGAGCCATTTGGCCCAGTATAATCATCTAATAATAATTGAGAAATAAGATGCTTAATCATATTTTACGATTCATTCTGAGTGTCATTGTTTGCGCTGGTTTCATCAGCATTTCAGGAACCCAAATAGTCCTGTCGAATGTCGACCGATTTGGCCTGCCATCACTCACCATTGCTGATCGCCTAAATGCAACGCTATTCGATTTACAAAATTTTGCACCCACGCTGGCATTGGTTGTTTTGGCAGCATATCTGATCGGTTTTACTGTTGCATGGGGACTCAGCAAGTTATGGCTCAGAGTTAGTATCTGGGGCTTCATTGCAGGTTTAACAGCAGTTCCAGCCGCGGTTCTGCTAATTAACAGGATGGTAGGGATAGACGTCTTTTACATTACCTCACAGCCGGCAGGATGGTTTGTTCTGCTCATGGGCAGTGTGCTAGGTAGCATGGTGTTCTACTCGAAAATAGTCGCTGAGGAGATAAAGTAATATGTGTCGATTAACGCAACTCATTTTATTTACTGTCATCTTGGCGACCAGCTTACCCGCAGCTGCTGAAGCACGATATACGGTTGAAGAAGTCGCCACAGAGTTTGACTTCCCCTGGAGTCTGGCATTCTTACCGAATGGCGAATATCTGATCTCTGAGAAATCTGGCAATCTAGTCCTGATCTCTGCCGATGGTACAAACAAGACCGTTATCGCCAATACTCCAGAGGTACTGTATGCAGGTCAGGGTGGACTTCAGGATATTCTGTTGGACGCAGATTTTGCAAACAATCAAACCCTGTATTTAAGCTATGCAGCCGGTGACGATACTGGTAACTACCTGCGTGTTATTTCAGCCAAGTTAGTCGATGGCGCTCTGGAAGAGACTAAACTCATTTTCAGCTCTAACCCCGCTAAATCAACCACCCATCACTATGGTGCCAGAATGGCACAAATGGCTGACGGCACCCTTCTAATAACCTCAGGTGATGGCTTCAAATATCGTGATGCGGCACAGTATCTAGATACACATTTTGGCAAGATTATCCGTATCCAACCCAACGGCGATGTCCCCGAGGATAATCCCTTTAGAGATACAGACAATGCCATGCCTGAGATTTACAGTTACGGCCATCGCAACCCACAAGCCATACTCGTTTCCAAGACGGGCGTTATTTGGTCAAATGAGCATGGCCCGAAAGGCGGTGATGAGCTAAACATCATTAAGCCGGGAAATAATTATGGCTGGCCAGCAGTTACCTATGGTTCGGATTATACCGGAGCCCTCATATCACCCTACTCCACAGCGCCATCGATGACCGATCCGATTGCTTATTGGGTGCCCTCAATCGCCTCCGGTGGTATGGCTTTGAATGAAAACGACCGCTACGAGGGATGGCAAGGCAACCTGTTCTTGGCCAATCTGGCAGAGCGATCATTACGACGACTGGTGATTGCTGAGAATCAAGTCACCGAGCAAGAGGTGCTGCTGAAAGAGCGAAATGAACGGATCCGTGATGTCCGAGTCAGCCCAGAAGGTCTGATTTACCTGTTAACTGATTCCGCCAATGGCAAATTGTTGCGTTTGAAGCCTGCAGCAGCTCAGGATTAGTATTTGCCTCGCACGAGATTCCTGCGGCGTTTGTGAATTGCAAAGACCTGATGCTTGTGTAGCCACTTTCGCAGAACTTGTAGCTCTTCACGTTCAAATGAATCAAGTGCTGCCATGAACTCGGGGGTAACTTTAAAGTTACTCTTGCGTTGTGACTTATGACGTTTGGTTTGCACGCCAAATGCACGAGAGTGGTCAATAAACCATACCTGCCAATCCGACTCGTTGTAAAGCATGTTAGATTGATTGCGATCCTCATTGCGGATCAGATAATCAAATACATGCATCATCTCGCGTTGTGCTCGACGATCACAATGACCGCCATACTCAATTTCTTGCCTTCGATAACCTAATTTACTGATCAGGCCGTCATACCATATTTGTAATGAGCCCCGCTTGCCATTGATTTCTCGCTCGACAGCGACTGGTACAAGGCCTAAATTTAGGATGCGGTCCAATTTATAAGCCGCTATTTCGTAACCAAATCGGTCTGGTAGTGTATTTTTAATCTTCCAGGTTCCACGCTGGAGATTAGGACTGTTATCGAGGGATTTGAAAATTGCATCGACTCGTTCGCCTTCAAACTCGAGTGTCAGACGCAGAGGCTTGGTAATACCGATAGGTATCTCCTGAGAATCAACCACAACACCCTGGCTCAGTATCTCTAGGATTCTGGCATCGGCAATGCCAACAGGATTGTCAGGATAACGATCAGGCGCTTGAGCCGGCGTTACTGAAGCCCCTGATTTTGTGACTTCAATATCATCCGATGTCGAAAGCTTAACCACTAATCCTGTATTCAGGACATTGAGTTGATCTTTAAGTCTGCGTTGCCAATCATGATCCGGCAGCACCTCTGCTCTGGCCACCCATAAGGTATCAACTGACAGATTATCCAAGGCTAACCTCAGTCGATTGGTCTCGACATATGGGTGGCAGATCTGACTACCCAGATAGTTCATGGGGTAATGAATATCACCCGACCAGGTCACCTCTTCACTAGAGTTATCAAACGCATTTTCTTGAGCTTTGAGGCTAATCCCTTTGTTTGCAATCAGGTGTGTTCTCCAGCGCACCACCATTGGTGAGGTGATATCCATAAACTGATCGCTCTCATGTAGCTGGTGCTCCGCCTGCCCTCGTAATAGCACAAGCTGGCTATTATTTTGACTAGCGAGTGCCTGCAGTTGTACAAATTGACTAAGCTGAGTGGTTAACTCAGATCCTGCTGTAAATACATCCCCCAACAACACAACCTGAACATCGGGCTGAAGCCATTGTTGGTAATTCTCGTCAGTGAGTCCCAAGTCGACCAATGCTTGTATTGAAGTGTCATTACTATTGAGGATCCAAACCGCTTTGTCATTATCTAAGTCAACGACCGCAGCAGATAATGACGAAACAAAACTCAGTAACAGATAAATGATCAGGGCACGTGATTTAGCCAACATGTACCATCCTTTTGTATTAATTGCAGGCATAGTAATTATTATTAATGTCAAGTATAGACATGCATGGCGAAATGTACACAGGCAGCAACAACTTGTTACTGCCTAGTAAGGTTTGATTAGAAAAATGCTTGCAGGACTAGATAGGTACCAAGAATAACCGCAATCCAAAATACCATGCTACCGGTTGGCCAGCTTTCCATAAGCAGTACTTTTGATAGACGGCTGTCCTTAG
Source organism: uncultured Enterobacterales bacterium (assembly GCA_964559635.1). Lineage (GTDB taxonomy): Bacteria > Pseudomonadota > Gammaproteobacteria > Enterobacterales > CAXRAF01. Next base: position 7,632 of record CAZLIR010000020.1, on the reverse strand, counting down.
CAAATGCTTCAAAACTGCGCGTAACAACGCTATGCATTGCAGACTGAACAGAAGTCATCATTCTGAATCCTAATCGTCCAGTCGCTGGCAATAGTTTACGATAGAACCATTCAGTATCAATATTAACTGAACGTAGCTCTGGCGGATAAAGATTCATCTTGTTTAACCAGACGAATGCCAATGCTGAGAAGAATAAAATTTGTAACTGAGCCAAGACATGAGTGACATCATACGGCCAGTATTCTACCGCCCAAGGTAACAAGGCATATAGATATTGTGGCTGAGTGCCAATGAAAATACAAAGCACAGCAGCAATAGTCATTGCCACCAACATATTGGTTGGCGCCTCTTTACAGCGGATACCTGAATCATGGTGGAAGAATGCGAAATAAGGGATCTTGATACCCGCATGGTGGAATACACCTGCTGAGGCAAATAGCAGCATTAACCATAGGTAGTTATAACCTTCGCCAATCATGGCCGTCATGACCATCGACTTGGAAACGAAGCCGCTGAATAGTGGGAATGCCGAAATCGATGATGCCCCGACAATACAGAGTATGGTGGTTTTAGGCATGGACTTATATAAGCCACCCAAATCAGAACCATTAATATTACCCACACGATGCAATACAGCACCCATAGTCATGAATAATAAACCTTTGAATATGACGTCGTTAAAGGCGTGGGCGACTGCACCGTTAAGCGCTAGTGCGGTTCCGATACCTACACCACAGACCATGAAACCTACCTGGTTGATCATACTGTAAGCCAGTACACGTCTGAGGTCGTTCTCAATCACCGCATAAAAGATTGGGAAACACGTCATGATGGCGCCGATATATACCAGAATTTCAGTGCCGGGATATCCACGGGCCAGTGCATAAACAGCAACCTTTGTCGTGAATGCCGATAAGAAAACCGTACCAGTCGGCGTCGACTCTGGGTAGGCATCGGCTAACCAGTTATGCAGGAATGGGAATGCTGATTTAATACCAAAGGCTAGTAAGATTAACCAACCGCCGAGTCCATCAATGCCAATGAAATCAAAGGCCAATGAGCCTGTATCGTGATATACGATCAAAGCACCTGCCAGTAAGAGAACACCCGAAAGAACTTGGAATATTAAGTAGCGTGTACCGGTATTAATGGCTCGCTCTGTACGACGCGCCCAGACCAGAAATACCGAGCTAAGTGCCAGACCTTCCCAGAAGATGAATAAACTAATCAGATCGCCGGAGAATACCGCTCCGAGTGCACTTCCTGCATACAACAGACCAGCCACCTGCTGCGTCGTGTCTTTAACATGCAGTGAGTAGATTATGGCAATCATGCTAGCTAAGTGGAACAGATAGCCAAACAGTAGGCTGAGCTTATCAACTCGCATCAATTCGAGGGTGTAACCAATGAAAGTGACATTGAAGGCTAAATTTGAGGCTTCTACTAGCGAGTCCGTAGCCACCATGGGCACATGGGGTTGCACGCCAAACCACAAATGCAGTCCACCCAGAATAGGCGTTGCCAAAAGTAAGGCACTGCGCAGATGTCCACGAGTGACCAACGCCAGTAATGCGGCGATGAAAAACGGCACAAATGGAGGCAGGTTACTCATCCACATCGTAGTAATCTTCCTCTCTCATTAATACTTTTCGCATCTCTTTTGCGATAACGACCAAGACCACACAGGCTATAAACCCATAGAGTGCATAGAATCCCCAAAACCATTCCCAAGGATGGTAAGTTTTTCGAGTTATCACGAAATCTAGTAAGAATAAAATGCCACAAATAGCATAAAAACCATTCAATAGACGAGACACATTCTTTGGCTTATCAAACAGATAGACTTTTTCGTCGTCGTTTTTATGTTCATCAGACATATTAACGCCCTCCTACGGCAGCCTGTGCCAAGTCATAAAATGGATCGGGATAGAAGAACAGCACAATACACATTATTGATGTGATTGAGATCGCGATCAGAATCGGTACTGGGGCTTCCTTGATCTCGGTATATTCAACCCCATCAGATGGTTTGGAAAAGAAGGCACGAATACTAATCGGCAATAAATAGGCGATATTCAACAGAGAACTAATCATGAACACTGATAGTAGTAACCACTCTTCCGCCTGAACAGTGCCTAATGCCAGATACCATTTACTCCACATACCACCGAACGGCGGCAGACCAATAATGCTCAACGTACCAATCGTAAATGCTGTGAAGGTTAATGGCATGGCCTTGCCTAAACCGCGCATCTGACTGATCTCTTTCTTATGCGCAGCCACCATAATGGCACCCGCGGCAAAGAATAATGTGATTTTGGCAAAGGCATGCATCGTGATGTGCATACTGGCACCAATAATACTCAACTTAGTGGCGATCAACGCGCCTAAAACGATATAACTCAATTGACTGATTGTTGAATAAGCCAGTCTGGCTTTGAGATTATCTTTCGTCATGGCAATCAGTGAGGCTAACAATATTGTCAAGGCAGCAAACCAGACCAGCCAGTCGTTGGCACCAGAGGTGGTAATAAAATCAGCACCAAAGATATAAATCGTAACTTTGAGTATGGTAAATACACCGGCCTTTACGACCGCAACCGCATGCAGTAAGGCACTGACAGGTGTAGGTGCGACCATGGCCGCGGGTAACCAGCGGTGAAATGGCATAACAGCCGCTTTACCGACACCGAAGACAAATAAGGCGTACAGCAACCAGGCATAGGTTGGGTCCATCTTGCCAGCCAGAATACCCCCATCGCGGAAGTCTAAGGTACCTGTTACCGCATAGGTGATAAGGATTGCTAGTAACTGAAGACCGATAGACGTGCCTAACAATATACCAAGGTATGTCCGTCCACTCTTTCGCGCTTCTGGTGTTCCAGCATGGGTGACCAGTGGATACGTAGAGATAGTCAATATTTCATAGCACAAGAACAGTGTGAACATGTTACCTGAGTAGGCAGCGGCTAGTGCACTGGATATCGCGAGCGCAAATGAGGCATAGAATCGGGTTTGATTCTTCTCATGATGTCCTCGCATGTAGCCAATGGCGTAGATGGAGGTTACCAACCACAGTGTTCCAGCCACCAGAGCAAATAGCATTCCGAGCGGCTCAATCGCGAAATTGATGCTTATGCCTGGGAATACTTCAGTAATGAATAACTCAGGGCGCTCCCCGGCTAACACACGACTACCAAGAGTGATCGTGACCGCGGCAATGATGGTCGCAGTGATCAGAGTGATCGCTTCACGAAGGTTGGGTTTCTTATCAGCCAGTAAAATTAAAAATGATGCAATGACCGGTAATACGATCGACAGTATGATTAGGTTTTCGCTCGTCATGTTCATGAGCCACCACCTAGCAGGAGCTTGACCGCCGTTTCAGCGGTACCAACCGTTAAATCGGTGTTGATACCAAAGTATACATTAGCCACTACCAGTGCCCAGGTTGGAACCAATAACAGCAGAGGCGCCTCTTTGACTTCAGCAGTGCCTGCCTCCCCGTCTTGGAAATACAGCACCTCAACGAGCTTCCAAACATAAGCAACAGCAAGTAATGATCCGACTAATACCACAATGACCAGTAACCAACTTTGGGCTTCTATTGCCGCCAATACCAAATACCACTTGCTGACAAAACCCGCCGTACCCGGAACACCGATAAGACTCAGTCCACCGATAATAATCGCACCGAAGGTCCATGGCATTTTTTTGCCCAGACCGGCAAAGTCTTTTATCTGGCTTGAGCCAATTTGATACACAATGGCACCAATGGCCATGAATAAGGCCCCTTTCATGAGGGCGTGATTAAATAGATGAACTAGTGTTGCTGTTAATCCGAGCATTGAGCCAAGACCGACACCCAACATCATGTAACCAATCTGCGCCACAGACGAGTATGCCAATAATCGCTTACTGTCCGTTTGGTATATGGCGTAGAACGACATAATGAGAATACCGCCGACACAAAGCACCAAAAAGATTTCATCAGCAGGTGTAGCAGCAATCTCCGAGAAACCAAATATGGTGAAGATAACGCGCAGCATGACATATACAGCTACCTTAGTTGCCGTAGCCGCCAGAAAGATGGTCACAACGGATGGTGCATAGGTGTATGCATTAGGCAGCCATAGATGAAGCGGGAATAGTGCCAGTTTCAGTGCGAAGCCGACCATAATGAATGCAAATGCTGTATTCACTGTACCGTGACCTAAAAGATCAGGTAAACGAACAGCCAAATCGGCCATGTTTAAAGTACCAGTCATGGCGTAGAGTAAACCAACCCCTATGAGAAAGAAGGTTGCACCGATGGTGCCCATAATCAGATATTGATAAGCCGCGGTAAGCGCCTGTCGTTTCTTACCCATACTGATGAGGGCATAGGACGACAGCGATGAAATCTCGAGAAATACAAACAGGTTAAAAATATCACCCGTTTGCGCGATACCTAATAACCCTGTGAAACACAGCAAAAAGGCGGCGTAAAATAACGAAATCTTCGACTCTTGAATTTCCCGTGTAACGCTCTTAGAAGCATAAATCATGGTTATGGCTGCAATACCAGCCACAATCAGAGAAACTAACGCATTGGTAGTATCGATTTTATACTCGATACCCCAGGGTGGTGGCCACCCGCCCAACTCATAACTAAATGAAGTACCACTACTGACCATTTCAAGCTGCTGCCAGGCAAGCATGAAAACAGCCCAGGCAATCACAGTCGTCGCGAGCCATGGCAGTTTACCATTGGGTAATACTGCTACTACCGGTGCGAGCACCAGAGGAATAGCAACAATTAAGAGACTTATATGTTGTTCAATCACAGCGAATTATCCATTTCATGTATGTCGTCTTCTTCAATTGTGCCGTAGGATTCTTTGATCCTGACCACCAGCGCTAGACCAAGGGCTGTAGTAGCAACACCAACCACAATCGCGGTGAGTATCAGAACGTGCGGTAGAGGATTAGAATACAAGGTAACATCGCTCTCAATAATGGGAACTGCTCCGTCTTGTACATTACCAATACTGATGTAGAGTAAGAAAACTGACACCTGAAAAATATTCAGGCCAGCAATTTTCTTAATTAAATTGCCCTGACTGATGACGGTATAAAACCCAGCCATCATGATGATGATAATCATCCAGTAGTTAAAATGTCCTAGAATATAGTCCATGATTATTCGACTTCTGCCTGTCCTCGTTCTGCGAATGCAAAGAAAATAATGAGCATCACCGACATAACCGTAATGCCAACGCCAGCTTCAATGACCAGAATGCCAAGATGTTGACCAGCGATTTGGTCTGCCGCAAGCACCGTATATTCAAGATAATTGCCGCCGAGCATCAGCGCGACAACGCCTGTCATGGCGTACAGAAAAAGGCCAAAACTTGCGAGTATCCGTAGTATTGTCGGAGGAATAATTTTCTTGGCTGCTTCAACACCATAAATTAGCCCATACAGAATAATTCCAGCGGCAAATATTACGCCGGCCTGGAATCCGCCTCCTGGACCGAAATCACCATGGAATTGCACATATAAACCAAACAAAAAGATCAGCGGTATGAGGATTCGCGACACCAGACGCAGGATCAGATTATGTTTCATCTACCGCTCCCTCTGGATTTTTGCGCAAGCGGCGCCGACCACCAATCAGGATCAAAACTGCAACACCGGCGGTAAAGATCACAGCCACCTCGCCCAGGGTATCGAAACCACGGTAACTGGCAAGGATCGCTGTCACAACGTTAGGCACACCCGTATCAGGCATAGCCTTCTCGAGATAATAAGGGGCAACGTGTGTTTGCGGTGGTGCTTCAGGATCACCGAAGTTAGGGATATCGCTGGTACCATAAATAAGCATTGTACCGGTGATCAAAACCACGGCTAATGGTAACCATGGCTTATGCGCAGGCTTCTTTTCTTTCGGCTCTTCTTTGAATTTGTAGCATAAGGCCAGTGTGCCGAGCATTAATACCGTTGAAATACCGGCGCCTACAGCAGCCTCGGTAAAAGCAACGTCGGCGGCATCCATAACCACGAACAAGCCCGCTGAAATGAAACTGAAGCCACCAAACATCATCACAATGGCAAATAGATTACGCAGATAAATGATCGCAAATGCCTGAATGGTCAGCAATGTTAGTAAGATAATATCGACCGTGATATCGATCATTGTCTGGCATCCCCTTTTTCCCAAGGCTTAAGGCCGCCTAATAGTGCCGCATTCACGAGTGAGTGAGAGGCTGTGGGACTGGTGAAGAAAATGAACATGAAGATCAGTAGTAACTTGAATGCAGCCAGAGTCATACCTGCTTGAAAGGCCAGACCAAGAATAAATAGCGCAGCCGTTAAGGTATCAGTAATACCTGCGGCGTGGGTTCGGCTGTAAAAGTCCGGGAATCGGATCATGCCGATGCCACCAATGATACCGACAATACCGCCCAGACCCAGGCAAATCCAGCTGAGGACATCAAAAATCATGAATCACTCTCCTTGCTGGCATCAGGCACCGTCTCACCTTCAGTATAAAAGTTGCCATGCTCGACCAGTTTCAGCACCGCGATAATGCCAATGAAGTTTATCAGGGCATAGACCAGTGCAATATCAAGCAAATCATGTCGACCGGTGAAGAAAGCAAAGACGGCGATTAACAGAATGGTCTTTGTACCGACAACATTCATAGCCGCGATCCGGTCATAGACCGTAGGCCCTTTAATGGCGCGAACTAGCCCGAGTAGAATGGTTACCAGGATAGCGACCAGTGCTGCAGCATACATTGTCATGATATTTCCTCGTTATCAGGAACTTTGCTGGCCATGCGACCGGTAAGCAAGTCATCTATTGCCTCTTGAGAGAGTGCATAGACCGTGATTTCATCATCCTGCAAATCCATAGTCACTGTACCCGGTGTCAGAGTAATCGAATTGGCATAAGTGACTTTACTGACATCAGATTGTTTAGCTGTCGGTATCTTGGCAATTTTAGGATCAATGGTTGCAGGAACCATAATTTTTTTCATAACATCCAGATTGGCAACGATGATCTCTTTAGCCAGATACAGATAGTATTTCAGGAGGCGCAAACTCATGTGGACAGAGTATGTGTCTCTATCGATGATATTCATTCTATGGGATAAATACATGGTCAGCAGTGTCGAGAATACACCCAGACCAATTAATAGCGGAGAAGTGTGCCCTGACAGTAAGAACCAGAATAAGAATATGAGTATCGCAGAAATGATTGTATGCATTAATCTTATTGAAATCGCCTAATGGTTAAACCCTTCAGCGTCTATTTTTCACTCTTGTTAATACTGCTGAGCTAGTAAATTCGACTGCATATTAGTCGTTACCAGACAGGCCCATTAGTCGTTATATTTATAGTTTGAGTATACTTGATGATTCAGTCGTTGAGAAATAATTTTTTTAATTACCTTAAGGTTAATAATATTCCTGTAGTAATCGTTAATTGGTGACTCCCATCTGGGTCAAAATCAACATTAGAATCAAGAATACTAAAACAGCAATTAACACCTTCATGCCGCTAGTTTTACCGTTATCCTCAGACTTATCTGTCGTAGCGACCACAATAATTGTGATGATAATGAAAATAACAACGATATATCCC
>CAZLIR010000019.1:0-15387 GCA_964559635.1 uncultured Enterobacterales bacterium | reverse complement strand
GCTCAACGCTGAGGAAGAAGTTCAACGCTCTGAAGTGACCTCATTTCAGGTGTCTGACATTAAGGTAATCGGACTCCAACGCGTGGAACTGGGAACCTTTTTTACCTTTTTGAATATCCGTGTGGGTGAGACCATTGATGCTGGACGTATACCAACCATCATCCGCGGTATCTATCAATCCGGTTCTTTTGACGACATTGAAGTGCTACATGATGGTTCTACCATGTTCATTAAGGTCTCAGAGCGTCCAACCATCGCCACCTTAACCTTTGATGGCAACTCCGCCATTAAAACTGAGGATCTCGAGCGCGGCTTGAAATCAAGTGGTCTGGCCAAAGGTGAGGTACTTGATCCGGCGCTGCTGGCCAACGTGAAACAAGACTTGGAACGTCAGTATTTCGCCTATGGTAAATACAGTGTCAAGGTGGACTACAAGGTTGTTCGGTTACCACGTAACCGTGTAGACATTCGCTTTGATATCGCTGAGGGTGAAGCGGCACTCATTAAAAAGATTAATCTGGTCGGTAATGACACCTTTGATGAAGAAGAAATTCTCACCCAATTTGAACTTTCAACCGGTGGCTGGTTCAGCTTCTTCAGTGACGATAATCAATATGCTAAAGAAAAGTTAGCGGGTGACTTGGAAACTCTTGAGTCGTTCTATGCCGACCGTGGTTATCTGCAAATGGAAATCGTCTCAACTCAGGTTGCAATTACGCCGGAAAGAGACGCCGTCTATATTACGATCAACATCGACGAAGGTGATAAATTCACCGTCAGTGAGCTGAAGTTCACCGGCGACATGGTGCTTGATGAGGAAACGCTCAGAGCATTAGTGCCAATCAAGAGTGGCGATACCTACTCAGGAGCTATCGTGACCTACGCCGAGGAAACGATTACCCGACTATTGGGCTTCCGAGGCTATGCCTTCCCAAATATTCAAACACTGCCATCGGTTGATGAAGATGCCAAAGAAGTGGCTCTGACGATCTACATCGACCCCTCTAAGCGCACCTACATTAATCGAATTAATTTTGCCGGTAACATGAAAACTGATGACAACGTGTTGCGTCGTGAAATGCGCTTGATGGAGAGCGGTACCATGTCGACCGATTTGGTTGAGCGCTCAAAACTACGCCTGGAGCGCCTGCCTTACCTTGAAGAGGTCAATGTTGAGACCCCTAAGGTTGCCGGTAGCGATGATATGGTCGATATTAACTTTGCCGTCAAGGAGCGTGCGTCGGGTTCGATTGGTGGCGGTTTGGCATTCTCAGATTTACAAGGCTTGATCTTGAACGCCAATATATCTCAAGATAATTTTGCCGGCTCTGGTGATGCGGTTGCCTTAGCACTGAATACCTCTAAGGCATTTCAAAGCATTAGCTTCAATTACACTGATCCGTACTTCACTAATGATGGAATCTCACGTTCCTGGGGCACGTACATCCGTAAAACCGATTTCGGTGAGTTGAGAATCGCTGGTCAGTCACTGGACAGTGTCGGCGCGACCCTGTCTTACGGTATTCCTGTTAATGAGATCACGCGACTGAATTTTGGTATTGGTGTTCAGGACTCGGCATTGACGACCGGTGTCCCGATTTCTGAGCAGATTCGATTCTTTTTTGAATCAGTCGGTCAGGATATTGAGACCAATCTGGAATATGATTTTACCCTATTAACCTTGAATATGGGCTGGGTGAGAAACTCGCTCAATCGTGGTCTATTTCCCGATGATGGTACATCACAACTTGCAACGGTCGACTTCTCAGCACCGGGAAGTGATATGGAATACTATAAGGTCAACTATAAGATTGACCATTACATCCCTATCGCACGCGGTTGGACTTTATTGATGAAGGCAAATCTTTCTTATGGTGATGCATATGGTAACGGTAGTGGTTCGGGTGATGCAGCCTTACCTTACTTTGAAAACTTTTACGCTGGTGGTTCATCGACCATGCGTGGTTTCGACCGTAACACCATCGGTCCTCGTGAAATCTACCGACTGACCTCGTTTGGAGCAAGTTCACCTTCGACAGACCCATTGGATAGTCCTGTAGCTATCCCACTACCACCTCAGTTTGACACCATTACCCTGAACCGCCGCTCGGTCGGTGGTAATGCTCGCGCACTGGGTGGTATTGAGCTGATATTCCCAACACCTTTTGCAGAAGAAAATCGCTCCGTTCGTACAAGTATGTTCATTGATGTGGGTAATGTGTGGGATACCAAGTTTGACCTGAGCCGTTATGAGCAACTGTCACCCGGTGAATTTAACAAGATACCTGACTTTTCTGATCCAGGTACCTATCGCGCCTCGGCAGGAATTTCGATACAATGGATTTCCCCAATGGGGCCGCTGATTTTCTCGCTTTCTAAAACACTAAAACAAGAGGAACAGGATGAGACGGAAACTTTCTCATTCAATATAGGGCGAACATTCTAAACAAATTGATTTAATATGATGGAGATCAACATGATTAAACGCTTAGCAACAGCTGTACTGGCATTAGTTTTATTCACTGGTACAAGTTACGCAGCAGAGATAAATATTGGCGTGATAGACGTGCGAACGATTGTCGCGAGTACACCACAGCGAGAGTCAATCGCTCTGACACTGCAAACTGAATTCAAAGAGCGGGGCGAATCGCTCAAAGCTATGGAAGATGAAATCAAGAAAATGGAAGAGCAGCGTCGCAACGATGCGCCGACAATGTCTGCACAGCAAATGACCGATCTGGTTCGTAACATGGAATCTAAAGTAGCTACTTATGAATTAGATAAGAAGGCGCTGCAAGAAGATTACAAGCGTCGCAACGAAGAAGAGCAACGCAAGCTTCTAGCCCTGACCAAGAAAGCAATCGATCAGGTAGCTGCCAACGAGGGACTTCAGCTAATACTGCAAAGTGAATCGATAGCTTATGTAGCTCCGAAGCTTGATGTTACTAATAAAGTGATCGCGTTAATGTCGGAGCCAAACTTTAAATAAGTTTAGGCTGATGTTAATTGCCTATGGTTAGTCTCGGAGATTTGGCGAACATCATCGGTGCAGAATGTATCGGTGATAAAGAATGCATCATTGATTCTATTGCCGATCTTCGAGAGGCCACTCAGGGACAAATCAGTTTCCTGACCTCAACTAAATATATACCCCATCTCGAACATACCAACGCTTCCGCTGTAATTACCACCGCCTCTGTGGCAAAAGAGAAGCCGGGTAATTTTTTGGTCATGAAAGATCCCTATCTGGGCTATGCCAAAGCAGCACAATATCTGGCCGATATTCCTAAACCTGCGAATGGCATTCATCCATCCGCAAGCATCGCTGAAGATGCCACAATAGGCGAGAATGTTGCAGTTGGCGCACATAGTGTCATTGAATCTGGCGCAGTGATCGGTGCAGGTACCTGCATTGGCCCACAGGTATTTATCGGTCAGAACAGCCGTATTGGCGAGGACTCGCTGATATATCCACAAGTCGCTATCTATCATGACGTTAGCATTGGTGCACGGGCAATTATTCATAGCCATGCGGTCATTGGCTCAGATGGTTTTGGCTACGCTAATGAGTCTGGTTCTTGGGTCAAAATTCCTCAGTTAGCGGGTGTCACCATTGGTGATGATTTCGAGATGGGTGCCAATTCAGCGATCGACAGGGGCGCTTTAACGGATACGACTATCGGTAATGGTGTGATTTTAGATAATCTTATTCATATTGCCCATAACGTGAGCTTGGGCGATAATTTAGCCATGGCAGCCATGAGTGCTATTGCCGGTGGTACCAAGATAGGCAAGGGCTCAACGCTCGCCGGTCGAGCCAGTGTCATCGGACACCTGGATATATGTGATAATACCCATATTTCAGTGAATACCTTGGTGACTAAATCAATAGATGAACCAGGCGTGTATTCATCGGGAGATGTCGCAATTCCCGGTAAAGCCTGGAAAAGAAAACTAGTGCGAATTAATCAACTGGACACTCTGTATCAAAGAGTAAAAGAACTCGAAAAAACAATAACCCAGTTGACAGCAGATAGAGAGAATAATAATGACTGATCAAGCATTAACCAGAGAAATGTCATCATTGGACATCCACGAGATTTTAGAGCATTTACCTCATCGTTATCCGTTCTTGTTAATTGATAAGGTGGTGGATTATGAGGTGGGAGAATTTCTCCACGGCATAAAAAATGTTACCTACAACGAGCCTTGCTTTACAGGACATTTTCCCCACAGGCCAGTGTTTCCGGGTGTGCTCATACTTGAGGCATTAGCACAGGCAACCGGAATCCTAGGTTTTAAGACCATGGGTACCAAGCCAGATGACAAGTCGTTATATTATTTTGTAGGCATCGATGGTGCTCGTTTCAAACGGCCAGTCGAGCCAGGCGATGTTGTCCACTTGCATGTTACTCAAACCAAACGTAAACGTGATATCTGGTTTTTCAAAGCCAGAGCAGAAGTAGAGGGTAAGGTCGTTTGTTCAGCTGATCTGATGTGTGCTCACAAAGAGATCGTCTAACATGATTCATCCAACCGCCATCGTTGATGAAAATGCCAAACTTCACGAATCAGTGGCGGTAGGGCCCTATTCGGTGATTGGACCCGATGTCACAATCGATGAAGGTACCCGAGTGGCGAGTCACGTGGTGATCAATGGTCACACCACGATCGGTAAGAACAATACCATTTATCAGTTTGCTTCAATCGGAGAGGTGAATCAGGATAAAAAGTATGCTGGTGAGCCAACCCAAACAATTATCGGTGATAACAATGTGTTCCGCGAATGCTGTACTGTGCATCGAGGCACTGTGCAAGATGATGGTATTACTGAAATTGGTTCTGATAATCTGGTTATGTGTTATACCCACATCGCCCATGATGTGAAAATTGGTAATCGGGTAATTCTGGCGAATAACACCACCCTTGCGGGTCACGTGCATATTGGTGACTGGGCTATTCTGGGTGGCTTTGCAATGGTGCATCAGTTTGTGCATATCGGTGCCCACGCATTCACAGCAATCAATAGTATCGTTCTGAAGGATATCCCGCCCTATGTCATGGTGGAAGGACGTCCAGCAGCGCCCAGAACAATCAATAGTGAGGGTTTGAAGCGGCGTGGTTTCAGTGGTGATGCCATATTATCGATAAAGCGAGCTTTCAAATCTCTGTATCGAAAGCAACTGTCATTGGATAAAGCGCTTGAGCTAATTGCGGATGAATCTGCCGCCAGTCCAGAGCTTAATATCATCTCAGAATTCGTCGAAAACTCCACCCGCGGTATTATCCGTTAACCACATATCAGATGACACAAGGTCCGCTAAAGATCGCGATTGTTGCCGGTGAAAGCTCTGGCGACAACTTAGGTGTCGATTTAATCAGCGCCCTGAAACAACAGTATCCCGATGCCGAATTCAAAGGTATCGCCGGTCCACGTATGCAATCTGCGGGTTGTGAAAGCTGGTACGCCATGGATGAACTGGCAGTCATTGGAGTATGGGCGATTTTAAAGAAGCTGCGCTATTTTATTCAGATGCGCAAGGAATTGGCACAGAAGATATGCGACTGGCAGGCTGATTTATTCATTGGTATTGATGCCCCGGAATTTAATCTAGATCTTGAGGGCATGCTCAAACGACAGGGCATTCCGACCGTGCATTATGTCAGTCCATCGGTGTGGGCATGGCGCAAGAATCGTATCCATAAAATCAAAGCAAATGTTGACCTTATGTTAACTCTGTTACCCTTTGAGGAGGCGATTTATCATGAGCATCAGATACCCGTTTGCTGTGTTGGCCATCCACTAGCAGAGCAATTTGCGATGGAGCCTGATCCATCGGAAGCGGTAGCCATGCTCAATGTCTCACCGCTCGAGCAGACGCTGGCTGTATTGCCAGGTAGTCGTATGAGTGAGATTGAGCACTTAGGTCATTTGTTTCTTGAGGTCATCGCCAAAGTTCAGGAGCACAAGCCTAACCTGAAGGCGAATATCGCTTGCGCCAATGAGCGGATACGGGAAAAATTACAAACCTTCATTAATGGCATGGAGAATCCTCCCATCGCGCACTTACATCTCGGGAAGAGCCGCGAAATTATGATGTCCTCCAGTGTCATTCTTGTGGCCTCTGGCACCGCGACACTCGAAGCACTGTTGTGTAAACGCCCGATGATTGTGGCATACAAGGTGTCAGCGCTGAGCTATGCCATATACAGCCGACTGGTCAATATTAAGCATTTCTCGCTCCCTAATTTACTCTCAGACGTTCCGATTGTTCCTGAACTGATCCAGGCAGATGCAACGGTTGAATCCCTCGAAGCGGAAGTTAACAGAGCCTTAAAATATGGTATGACGCCTCAGTTGCGTCATGACTATGACCGTATTCATGAGTCACTCCGCAGAGGCGGTGGTAAAGCTGCAGCTGAAGCGATATCGAAGCAATTCTTTAGTGAGTCGGCGGCATGATTTTAGCCGGTGTTGATGAGGTTGGCAGGGGCCCGCTGGCGGGGCCTGTGGTGTCGGCTGCTGTGATCTTAGGACCCTCTCATGGTATTGAGGGCTTAACAGATTCCAAGAAGCTTACCCCCAAGCGTCGAGAAACACTGGCAGAGGAAATTAAACAGAAAGCAGTATGCTGGGCACTGGGTCGTGCAGAAGTGGCAGAAATCGATACGATAAACATTCTGCAAGCAAGCCTGCTATCGATGACCCGAGCAGTAGAGGCGCTATCGCAGACACCAGACAAAGTATTAGTCGATGGCAATAAATTACCCAAGCTGAGCATCCCCGCTGAAGCTATTGTGAAAGGTGATTTATATGTCGAAGAAATAAGCGCTGCCTCAATTATTGCTAAGGTCACCCGTGATAATGAAATGAAAATCTATGCCGAGCAATATCCACACTATGGATTCGAGCGCCATATGGGGTATCCTACGGCATATCATTTAGCTGCATTAAAAGCGCATGGTATTTGTGAAATCCATCGTCGCTCCTATGCTCCGGTTCAAAAACAAATGGCGTTAGACCTCGAATAACAATGACCAGTCAATCCACCTTCATTCACTTAAGAAACCATTCAGAATTCTCTATGGTGGATGGTATTCTGCGGCATAAACCGCTAATCAAGCGGTGTGGTGAGCTAGATTATCCTGCGATTGCTATGACCGATCAGAGTAATTTATGTGGCCTGGTCAAGTTTTATCGCGCCGCCATTGCCGGTGGTGTTAAACCCATTATTGGCGTTGATGCTTGGATTCAGGATAGCGAGATAAGTGATGCTGTGACGCGCGTGGTGTTCCTGTGCCAGAATGAGACAGGCTATCGCAATCTAACGCGACTCATATCACGCTCATATACCGAAGGTCAGAAGCAGGGTAAGGCGATCATTCAATTTGCATGGTTACACCAATGGAGTGAGGGGCTGATCGTATTATCAGGGGGACGCGAGGGCTTAATTGGTCAGTCGCTACTGAACAACCAAATGGAAGTTGCGAGTCAGTCGCTCGGGCGCTGCAAGGCATTGTTTGCCGATCGCTTCTATCTTGAAGTTCAGCGTACCGGCCGTGCTCAGGAAGAAGATTACATTCATCAAATTGTGGCCATGGCCAATGGTTCGAATACCGCTATTGTCGCAACCAATGACGTTCATTTCTTACTGGAAGAGGATTTTGAGGCACATGAGGCTCGGATCTGCATCGGCATGGGCCGCACGCTCGACGATCCGAGACGACCCAAACTGTATTCCGATCAGCAATACCTTAAGTCAGCTGAGGAAATGCAAGCGCTTTTCGCTGATTTACCAGAGGCTCTGGAGAACACTGTAGAAATAGCCAAACGATGCACGGTCGAATTAGAACTTGGCAATAACTCCTTGCCTGAGTACCCAGTACCTGAAGGTATGACGATAGCCGAATTTCTTGAGCAGGAATCTCGCAAGGGCTTGGAAAAACGACTCAAGCAACTCTATTCAGATGAGGAAATAGCGACGCATCGGCAAGAATACGAAGAACGTTTACAAGTCGAGCTCGATGTCATCAATAACATGGGGTTTCCGGGCTACTTTTTAATCGTTGCAGACTTTATTCAATGGGCCAAAAATAATCAGGTGCCCGTTGGCCCAGGCCGTGGTTCAGGGGCAGGCTCACTGGTAGCCTATGCGCTTGAGATTACCGATCTGGATCCCTTGGAGTATGGTTTACTCTTTGAACGCTTCCTCAATCCTGAGCGTATCTCCATGCCAGACTTTGATGTCGATTTCTGTATGGACGGCCGTGACAGGGTGATTGACTATGTGGCACAAAAATATGGCCGTGATGCAGTCTCTCAGATCATCACCTTTGGCACCATGGCCGCCAAGGCGGTTGTTAGGGATGTTGGTCGTGTCATGGGGCATCCCTTCGGTTTCACTGATTCTATTGCCAAGCTGATCCCATTCGAAATAGGAATTACCCTGGATAAGGCATTCGAGAAAGAGGATAAAATCAGGGAGCGTTACGAAAATGAAGAGGAGTTTCGTGATCTCTGGGATATGGCGCTGAAACTTGAGGGGATCACACGACAGGCCGGCAAACACGCCGGTGGCGTTGTTATCTCACCAACCGTCTTAACTGACTTTACGCCGATTTATTGTGATGAATCAGGCGATAACCTTGTCTGTCAGTTCGACAAGGATGATGTCGAGTCAGTCGGCTTGGTAAAATTTGACTTTCTTGGTCTCAGAACACTAACAATTATTGATTGGGCCATAGAATCCATTCAGTTGCTCGAAGGCTCTGACAGCAAATTGGATATTAACAGCTTACCGCTTGACGATAAGGCCTCCTATCAGCTGCTTAAAGAAGCCAACACCACCGCGGTATTCCAGTTGGAATCTCCGGGCATGAAGAAACTCATCAAAAAACTTGCTCCGAGTCGATTTGAAGACATCGTTGCGTTAGTGGCGCTATATCGTCCGGGACCGCTGGGCTCCGGTATGGATGTTGACTTCGTTAATCGTAAACATGGCCGAGAGCAAGTGTCTTACCCACATCCGGACCTCGAGGAATGTCTGGAAAGCACATACGGCGTCATCCTGTATCAGGAGCAGGTGATGCAAATTGCACAAATTCTGGCCGGATACAGTCTTGGTGGTGCAGATATGCTGCGTCGTGCGATGGGTAAGAAGAAGATTGAGGTCATGCAGGAGCAGCGTCAGATTTTCGTTGATGGTGCTCTAAAGCGCGATATCCCTGAGCAACAATCCAATCAAATTTTCGATCTGATGGAAAAATTTGCTGAATATGGCTTTAACAAGTCTCACTCAGCTGCCTACGCTCTGGTGGCTTATCAAACAGCCTGGTTAAAAGCGCACTATCCCACTGCGTTCATGGCAGCGGTGATGTCGGCTGATCTGGATAATACCGATAAAATAGTCAGTTATATCGATGACTGCCAACACAATGGTCTTGAGATTATCCCCCCGGATATTAACCGCGGACACTATCGTTTCGTGCCGTTTGATGAGCAGAAAATTATTTACGGTATCGGTGCATTAAAAGGCGTCGGCGAGAGCGCGATTGAGAGTATTGTCGAAGGTCGACAGGATGCGCCCTATAAAAATCTCTATGACTTCTGCCAACGTGTCGATTTGAAGCGGGTGAATAAGCGCGTGCTTGAGGCACTCATTAAGGGCGGTGCGATGGACAGCTTTGGTCAGCCTCGGGCGGTACTGTTTGAGAGTTTAGCCGATGCCATTGCCTGTGCTGATCAAAAGGCACGCGATCAGGAGCAGGGCATGGTTGATATGTTCGGCGGACCAAGTGGCGAGAATACCATTGAAGAGCGTTACGTCGATGTGCGTGAATGGACTGACGAGCATCGCTTACGATGTGAGAAAGAGACGCTGGGCTTATATCTGACCGGTCACCCGATCAATCGCTACCTCCCCGAAATCAATAAACTCGGTCTGCGGCGATTAAAGCAAGTCACCGCAACTGGTCGAGGCAAAACTATCCGAGTTGCCGCATTACTCATCGAGCAGCGGATCAGAAAGACCAAATCCGGCGCTAGCTGGGCCAGTATCACCGTGGATGACCGGAGTGGGCGTATCTCAGGTAATCTCTACAGTGAGAATTATCAGAAGTTCGGCCACCTTCTCTCTAAGGACAAGGTCTATCTGTTTGAGGGTGAGGTTAATTATGATGAATATGCGGACGGCTTGAGTATGACCGTACAG
This sequence comes from uncultured Enterobacterales bacterium, assembly GCA_964559635.1. Lineage (GTDB taxonomy): Bacteria > Pseudomonadota > Gammaproteobacteria > Enterobacterales > CAXRAF01. The sequence goes on along the minus strand of CAZLIR010000019.1, from coordinate 5,176 downwards.
AACGTTATGGATTTTGTGCATCTGCGTGAGAAGAGCTCACAATATATTCGACTCACCTGTCCACAAGATGCCAGTGAGGATTTTATCGAGCATTTGTCGTCCGTGCTGGAGCCCTATCGTGACGGCGGTGTTCGTTTGCGTTTAGCCTATACCAATAGTGTCGCTGATTGTGAGCTTGATTTGTCCCAAGAGTGGGCGATTGAGCCCACCGATGAATGCTTGGAACGACTGCAGGAAGTGGTTGATCAGGTAGAAGTGATATACTCTTAAAACTAGACTGACATTCGACATTATTTTTCGATACAATAACCGACCTTTTTAGGATACGTACATAAGAACAGCAATATGAACTTGAATTTCCTGGAATTTGAGCGTCCAATCGCAGAGCTTGAAGCACAAATTGATGAGTTACGTCTGGTAACCGATGATTCTGAAATTAACATTTCGGAAGAAATTGAGCGTCTTAAAACAAAGAGCCATGCGCTCACAGAGCAGATATTCTCTAAACTGGATGCATGGCAAATTGCCCAATTAGCACGTCACCCACAAAGACCCTATACGCTGGATTATGTGGCCTCTATCTGTACCGACTTTAATGAATTGGCCGGAGACAGGGCGTTTGCTGATGATAAGGCGCTGGTTGGTGGCTTGGCACGAATCGATGATCGTCCAGTGATGATTATTGGTCACCATAAAGGCCGTGACACGAAAGAGAAAGTTCGTCGTAACTTTGGCATGCCTCGACCTGAGGGATACCGTAAAGCACTTCGCTTAATGAAGATGGCTGAAAAGTTTAATTTACCGATCATAACCTTTATTGATACACCGGGTGCTTATCCGGGTATTGGAGCTGAAGAGCGTGGTCAGAGTGAAGCAATTGCGACCAACTTAAAAGTGATGTGTGAGCTAAATGTCCCAATCATCGCCACCGTGGTAGGTGAGGGCGGCTCAGGAGGCGCTCTGGCGATTGGTGTAGCCGATAAAGTGAATATGCTCGAGTACTCTACCTATTCAGTTATCTCACCTGAGGGATGTGCATCTATTTTATGGAAGAGTGCGGAAAAGGCTCAAGAGGCTGCCCAAGCCATGGGTATTACTGCACGTCGTCTCAAAGAACTCGGTCTGATTGATAATATCATCAGTGAGCCACTCGGTGGCGCACATCGATTCCCGGATCAGATGGCTGCCACACTGAAAGATACATTAGTCAACCAACTGAACGAACTCGATCAACAATCACAAGACGAGCGAATGAATGCGCGTTTTGACAAGTTGATGTCTTACGGGATCCACGAATAAGCTCAGTGATGATTGCTCTTGAGCAACAGATTGAGACTTTTTTAAATCAGCTAGGTAATCAGCACAGCAAAATTTGGCTTGCCTATAGTGGCGGTATGGATTCTCGTGTGTTGCTGCAGCTGTTGGCTGAAGCACAATCACGATACAGCCACCTCCATCTGAGCGCTATTCATGTTAACCATCAATTACAGACTGATGCACTGGCCTGGGAAGCACATTGTCAGCAGCAGTGTGAGCAACTGGGTATTGCGTTGACGATCTGTCGCGTGGATGCCACCCCGAAAGACCGTCAGAGTCCAGAGCAGGCCGCCAGAGAAGCGCGCTATGATGCCTTTGCAGAGCACTTGAGTGAGGATGACATTCTAGTCACTGCGCATCACGCCAATGATCAGGCTGAGACCCTATTACTGCAGTTAATGCGAGGTGCCGGAACCGCAGGTTTATCGGCTATGCCAATGAGCCGCTCATTCAAGGGTATGAATCTGTATCGGCCATTGCTGGGTTTTTCACGACAGATGCTGCAAGACTTCGCAAACCATAAAAATCTACAATGGGTTGAAGACCCCAGTAATCAAGAAACAGACATTCGGCGTAATTTTATTCGTCATGAAGTTATGCCGGTGTTGGACAAGCAGTGGCCAGAGCCGGAAAAAGCCATCAATCAAAGTGCTCGCCACCTGGCAGATACTGAGCAAACATTAAACTGGTTTCTCGAGTGCGAACTAGCCAAGGTGTTACTGGCTCGAGATGTACTGGCCATAGACACTTTGCTCACATATCCAACAGCAATACAACGACATCTGCTGCGCCGGTGGTATGTTCAATTGGGATTAGCGGCGCCCGGGGAGGATAAATTGGCTCTGATCATGTCAGAAGTCATGGCCGCTAAAGCAGATGCTAACCCTGAACTGAAATGGCAGGGGAGTGTGTTACATCGCTGCCGTAATCGATTGCTGTTATCGCCAGACTGGGAGCCGTTCGAGCATCAGCATTGGTCAGCTGAGGCGACGATTACTACATCGGCATGGCAGTTAAATATCGCGGGGCTTAACAGCATCAATACTCAGGAACTTACGGCAAGCATTGCGAGTCATGACATGGAAATCAATCAATCCAATAGGTTGCGGTCATTAAAAAAGGTGTTCAAAGATAAGGCCGTACCTGTCAGGTTCCGTTCGCTACTACCGGCGGTATTCATGGGGTCTGAGTTAATTTATGTTTCGGGAATTTTCCAGCATCCAGATTATGCCGCGCTTACGTTCCATTTTGACTTTAAGCGTCTTGGAGATAGCGTTAGCCACTCAGACCAGCCTCTGCTTTCTGTGTTAGATATAGCTTAACTTCGTCGGCCGGCATGGGCTTGGAGTAGAAATAGCCCTGACCATATTCAAATTCAAGCTGCTTTAGAAGCGTGCTCTGCTGCTCTGTTTCAATCCCTTCTGCAACCACTTCCATATTCAAGCTTTCTGCCAGTGTTTTAATAGTACTGATAATCGCCATATTATCTTCGCGTTGTTCCATGTCGTTGACAAAAGAACGGTCTATTTTCAGGGCATGAATTGGAAACTGGTGAAGGTAACTTAATGATGAGTAGCCGGTACCAAAATCATCTAATAGGATCTTAATGCCGGCATCAGCGTATTGGTTCAGAATATCTCTGGCTGAGTCAAAATTATCAATTAACAGCGATTCAGTGACCTCGAGGCGTAAATGCTGTTTCGGAAACTGGTGATTTTCGATAATTTGCATACTATCTTGATACAAATCATGCTGAGCAAGCTGAAAGGATGATAAGTTCACGGAAACTTTCAGATTAGCAAAATAGGGCATTTCATCCTGCCATTGCTTAGTTTGTGCAATGGCTTTATCCAGTATGAACAAACCAATATCTGAAATCAGTCCCGTCTCTTCGGCAATGGGTATGAAATCAATTGGACTCACCCAGCCCATATTAGGGTGATGCCATCGTGCAAGCGCCTCAAAAGCAATGACTTGGTCACTATCAAGCGCAATAATCGGTTGGTAAAACACCATCATTTGGTCTTTATCCAGCGCACGACGTAATTCACTCTCCATTCTGAGTTGTTTGACAGCCCGGTCATACATACTCGAATCAAATACGGCGGTCTGAGCTTTACCACGTGACTTAGCCTCATACATGGCTGTATCGGCGTCGCGGAGAATTTCAACCGCTTCCTTGAATTCATATTCACACAAATTGATGCCAATGCTGGTCGAGGTAAAGATGGTATTTCCATCGAGCTCAATGGGTGCTGATAGCACATTAGCAATGCGTGCCGCCACCGAGTTTGCCGCCACATGATGATTTTCGTCCAGCAATAAAATGGCAAATTCATCGCCACCAAGACGAGCAACCGTATCTCCGGGTCTGACACATGAAGTGAGTTTGGATGCCACTTCGATGAGTAACTTGTCACCAATGTAGTGGCCGAGGCTATCGTTGACCACTTTGAATCTATCGAGATCGAGAAACAGTACCGAAAAACGATCCTTCGAGTGACGGTTGAGGTTACCCATAGCTTTCTCTAATCGGTCCAGGAACAGCGAGCGATTGGGTAAGTCCGTTAAACTATCATGGAAGGCATCATGAGCAAGTTTTTCCTCAACCTTAATGCGCTCTTTGATGACATCCTTAAGATCGGCATTGGCCACAGAGAGTTCCTTGGTTCGCTCTGTTACACGCTCTTCTAACAGATTATTGGCAGCCTTTAGCTCGGCATGTGCAGCAACCAGTTCAGCCTGCTGTTTATGTATTTGCCGGGATAGAGATATCTGCTGTGCGACATAGTTAAGCAAATGCTGCTCTTCGTCGCTAAAATCATTGTTAACGTCATAACGCAGAATTGCCAGCAAACCAATGGTATTTTGTGCCTCATTCTTTAGTGGTAGTCCAAGCCAGGAAGAAAACATTGGCTTGCGCTCACGATTGAATGGTTTTTGTTCATCATGACTGAAACGTAAGGTGCATTGAGCATCAAAAACCGCCTGAATATGCTCATCCTCCTGACATTGGATGAGATGGGGCTGATCATCATGCGATTGATAATATTCATTGGTGTAGTAGGGAAAATAATAGCCTTGCTGCGACTCATCTTTTAATGCGATATACATACTCGAGGTTTGGATCAAACGGCCCAGAATCCGATGCAGGATGCTATAAAATTCACCCATATTTTCAGCTTCTGCTGTTATCATTGCGATGCGATACAGCGCCTTCATCAAGCCTTCGGTTTTGCTCCGCTCTGCGACTTCTGATTGCAGTTCCTCATTAGCCTTGGCTAACTCTTCGGTACGTTTTTTAACATGCTTCTCCAGTCGCACCTGTTCTTTTTTGAGAAATACTTCTTGTTGTTTTCTCTCTAATACAATGGCCAAATGACGTGAAAAGAAACGCAGTAAATCAATTTCAGCAGAGGAGTAGGAGTAACTGTCATCGTAGGTCTGAACTACCACAGCGCCAAGAACACGATTACCTTTGACGAGTGGAATACCTAACCATTCGTGGGAGTACTTACCATGCTGAACAATTTCCCCTTTGTCAGTTAGGTCCAACATAGTTTTTCGATCAACATGTAAGTGTTCACCGGTGCGAAGCATGTAACCGGTCAGGGTGTAGTAGAACTCTTGCTTGGGAATGTTAAATAATTCTTGCGGATCAACATCATCCTCGACATCGGCAAAATAAAGAAAGCTGAGGGACTCATTGTCATCGTCATACAGACAGACATAGAAGTTTTCGGCATAGATAAAATCGGCGATGATGCTGTGAGCTTCTTCAAAAAATGCTTCCAGGTTATCGGAGTCATGGCTCAGCTCAGAGATTCGATACAGCGCTAGAAGTAATTCATCAGAAGAG
>CAZLIR010000018.1:0-15966 GCA_964559635.1 uncultured Enterobacterales bacterium | reverse complement strand
TGCCAATGCCGTGGTTGGCTGAGTGGCTAGGTGCGCTGCCAGTTGGCGTGCCTCACTCATCAGGTTTTCATCATCATGTACCTGATAAATTAAGCCCCATTGCTCAGCCAGCTCGGCAGATAACTTATTGCCCAACATGGCTAAAGCTTTTGCTCGCGGCAAACCAATGGCCCTTGCAAGATGCCAGGAACTTCCCGAATCAGGCACCAAACCAATCTTGGCGAATGACAAAATAAATGATGCTGAGCGTGCTGCCATTACAAAGTCACACGCCATGGTTATACTTGCTCCGGCACCTGCAGCAACCCCATTAACAGCACATATGATTGGCATGGGATAGGTGGTCAGTCGGCGTATTAGAGGATTGTAATTGGTTTCGACTGAAGCACTTAGATTGGGTGCCTTATCCTGCTCTGAACCGACAGCACGATCGGACAGGTCCTGGCCGGCACAAAATCCACGACCAGCACCTGTGAGTATCACTGCTCGAGTTGATCCCTCATCCAATAGACCATCCAGTACTGTTCGTAACTCTTGATGCATTTCGGTATTAAAACTATTAAGTTTTTCAGGTCGATTGAGACAAATCTCAGCAACAGCCTCATGCATCGTCACCTGAATAGTTTTAAAATCATTTGCTTCAAACATAAATTTTCCTCATTTATACTGCATCTAACACCAGTTAGAGACTTCACGAATGCCAATTTACCGCCTAGAGGGTATGACCCCATCCATTGCCGATTCGGCTTATGTGCATCCCAGTGCCGAAATTATCGGCGACGTTACTATCGAAGCACACTGTTATATTGCACCTGGTGCCGTGCTTCGCGGTGACTTTGGTCACATTCACGTCCATCATCACTCTAATGTTCAGGACAATTGTGTGCTACACAGTTTTCCCGAACAGGACTGCATTGTTTCAGCCTATGGTCACATTGGTCATGCCGCTGTGTTACATGGCTGCGTCCTCGAGGACAATGTCCTGATTGGCATGAACTCAGTCATCATGGACCAGGCACAGATCGCCAAAAATACGATTGTTGCAGCCAACAGTTTTGTCCCCAGCAACTTTACCTGTGAGCCTGGAGCACTCATCGTCGGCTCGCCAGCCACTGTCAAACGAACACTCAGTGAACGTGAAATCAATTGGAAGAGTGAAGGTACCGCTCACTATGTCCAATTAGCCAGTCGCTACCTCAACAGTTGTGAACTAGTCCAACGTGAGGATTTATCTGATGCTCCTGACACTAACCAAAGAGCATCTGTCAATTTTCAATACAAGCCTGATAAGTCAGACTAAGTACACACTCGCTCGAGTTCTGGATCCTATTCGCTCGCCTGGCGCTCAACCAGTGTCAAGATGTCATATAGCGCAACCAATTCATCGTCCTGATTGGTGATCTCTACTGCCCAAACCACGACTCCCGTATGATACTTATCATCCGGCTTTTTAGCTTTCTTTATTTTTCGCTTAACCGTAACGCTTACCTGAATGGTATCTCCAATCCCTACGGGTTCGACGAAACGCAGATTATCGATGCCGTAATTGGCGATTACCGGCCCTTGCTTAGGATCCACAAACATACCTGCCGCAGCAGATATTAAGAAATAACCATGGGCAACACGTTTCTCGAAGAACGAGTCTTTGGCCGCAATCTCATCGAAATGAGCATAGAAATGATCACCGGACAAACAACCAAAATTAACAATATCTGCTTCTGTCACTGTACGACGATGCGTGGTGAGGTTGTCACCGATCTGTAATTGTTCGAAGTATTTACGAAACGGGTGAATGACATCCTCAGTCTTTGCAGCTCCAGGTAGGTATTCTTCGGTAATGTGGCTCAAAGTGGTGGGTGAACCCTGTAATGCAGTTCGTTGCATGTAGTGCTTAATGGCACGGGAGCCACCCAGTTCTTCACCACCACCAGCGCGTCCCGGACCACCGTGGATTAAACCGGCCAATGGTGAGCCATGTCCGGTGGATTCCGCAGCTGAATCACGATTAATCACCAACATGCGACCGTGATGTGATGCGGTATTTAAAATAAACTCTTTAGCGAGGGCATTATCATTACTAAATAGGGAGCCGGCTAAACTTCCTTTGCCCATGTTAGCCAATTCGATGGCTTGCTCGATGTCAGAGTAGGGCATCATGGTTGAAACCGGACCAAACGCCTCAACTTCATGTGGCACCTCTGTCTCGGTAGGTTTAGCACAATGCAGCAGAGTAGGGGCCATGAAGGCGCCTTGATCGGGGGCAATATCGACCAATGGATGCTGATTGATATCGCCGCTGAGTTGTTCACTCACGGCACAAAGTTTTGCTACTGCACTCATCACATCATCGCGTTGATGTTGTGCTACCAGAGCACCCATGCGAGTGGCTTTATTTCTAGGATCGCCAATCGCTGTTTTGGATAGGCGATCAAGCAGGGCTTCAGAAACTGCTGAGCTCATGGTTTCAGGGACGATAATGCGTCGGATAGCGGTACATTTCTGGCCCGCTTTAGAGGTCATTTCACGACTGACTTCCTTGATAAATAAATCGAACTCAGGACTCTCAGGTGTGACATCAGTACCCAAGACGCAGCAATTGAGTGAGTCAGCCTCCATAGTAAAAGGAATCGATCGCTCGATAATATTTGGATGCGAGCGTAGCATACGTCCGGTTGCGGCTGAGCCTGTGAAGGTGACCGTATCTTGCTCTGTGAGGTGGTCAAAGGTGTCACCAATACCGCCACAAATAAGTTGCACACAGCCATCGGGAAAGATGTTTGAGGCGATGATATCGCGCACGACGCGCTCAGTTAGATAACTCGTCACCGTTGCTGGCTTTACAATGACCGGAACACCAGCAATTAAGCTGGGTGTTATTTTTTCCAACATACCCCAAACCGGAAAGTTATAGGCATTAATGTGCAGACTGATGCCTCGTTTGGCAGTGAGTATATGCTGACCGATGAACGAGCCTTTGGCTGACAGAGGTATCGATGCTCCCTCTACAATATGCGGTGCATCATTAAGCTCTCTACGAGCAATGCCTGAAAAGTTGAACATGGTGCCGATACCACCCTCAATATCCACCCAGGAATCTGCTTTCGTGGCGCCGGTCAGGTAGGAAATTTGATAGTAAACATCCTTGCGTTCCATGAGATACAATGCCAGTGCTTTAATTCGCTCTGCACGCTCATGAATTGTCAGCTTTGCCAATTCGGCATGGGCCTTGTCGCGTCCATAGGCGAGAATGTCCGAGAAGCCGGTCGTCAATGGTGTTAACTCAGCTATGACCTCATTATCGAGTGCACTGCGAAGCGTCTGACTATCGGCATTACCCTTCAGCCATTCACCACAAACATAACTCTCAATGTTCATTGTTTCTGAAATACCCATTAAATTACCCTTCCCAGTTTTCAATAGTATCGACAAAATGACTCAAAAACAGATTGGTCTGATGCGCATCAAGTGCACGATGATCAATGGTAAGACTGACATAGCACATAGGTTTGATCACCATGACATCTTTACCGTTTTGCTCAACCACAACAGCACGCTTTTGCAGTTTACCTACGCCCAAGATAGCGACTTCAGGCTGATTGATAATAATAGGGGTAGCGAAGAGACTACCAGAAACCCCATGATTAGAGATCGTCAAAGTTGAGCCTTTGAGATCGTCTGGAGTTAATTTGCCATTGCGTGCCTTCTCGGTTTGCTCAGTTAATGCGATGGCAATCTCATACAAATCTTTAGAGTCAACATCGCGAATCACAGGTACCACTAGCCCATCGTCGCCCAATGCGGTGCCGATGCCCATGTGAACCTGATCGAATAGCTCAAGGCAATCCTCATGATATCGGGCATTCACCTGTGGAACTTCTTGACAGGCAAGGGCAGCAGCATAGGCAAAGTAGGCAGTGAAAGTTAACTTTCCACCCACACGAGCACAGGCATTTTTGTGCCATTTGCGATGAGCGATAATATTGCTCATGTCCATCTCAAATACACTCGTTACATGAGGCGATGTATGCAACAGGCTACTGACCATGTGATCGGCAATTGATTTACGTATTCGAGTATGAGGTACCTTTCTCGAAGTGGTACTCACCGCTGGCGTATCAGTCGGTGCAGAGTAATCCGTCTTAATGGCTGTATTCTGCGCATGGGTTGTTTGTTGTTGTGCCAGATACTGCTCAACATCATCCCTCGTCACTCGTCCATTGCGACCACTTCCGGTGACTTCATCAGCGGTTAGCTGGTTTTCCTGCAATAGACGTCTTACAGCAGGACTCAGACGATGTTTTGCCTTATCCTCGACTGTCTCCGTTGATGACTCTTCAACATCCTTCTCAGTCGACGCCTCGCTGTCTTCAGACACGATTTCCGTGTCGGCAGGGCGAATGTGTGCCAGAGCCATATCTGCTTCGACCTCGTCACCGACCTTGACTTGTATGTCAGATAACACCCCTGACTGATGCGCACACACTTCCATACTGACTTTATCGGTTTCTAACTCAAGCACAGGTTGTCCGGCAGACACGATGTCGCCCTCATTGACGAGCCACACAGAAACACTGGCTGTGGTTCCCTCAAGTTCATCTGCTGAGATGGTTAATTCAGTGGTCATATTAGGTTCCCTCAACTATTTGGCGAATAGCGTCCGTTACAACGCCAGTGTATCTAAAATCGTCTGCTTGATCAGACCGACCGATGGTATCACTGCTTCTAGTAGTCCGAGATTGTGCGGCACAGGAATATCCGGCATCGCCAGTCGTTCTAGCGGTGCATCAAGATAGAAGAAGGCTTCCTTGGCCAGTACCGCTGCGATCTCAGCACCAAAGCCAGCCGTCATATTATCCTCGTGGACGATGACGCACCGTCCAGTGCGTTTGACCGATGACAGGATAGTCTCTTTATCCCAGGGCTGTATAGTGCGTAAATCAATGACCTCGACGCCTTGGATGTCTTCGCTGGCAGCCAGACATCGTTCAACCATGGCACCCCATGTCACCACGGTAATTTTATCGCCCTTGATGATGGTATTTGCCTGCCCAAATGGTATGCAGTATTCATCACCGGGATAGGGGCGTCGTGCACTTATGCCATCCAGCAGGGCACGGTGCTCAAAGAAAATCGTCGGATTATTATCCCTTAGTGCGAAGCGAAGCAGTCCAACGGCATCCTCAGCATTGGATGGCATGGCGATTTGCCAACCAGTTTTATGGGCCCATTCAACCTCATCACTCATTGAGTGCCAGGGATCACCACGACCGGCAAATCCACCGGGAATACGCACTACCATGGGCGCTGCGAACTGATTATTGGTACGCCAACGCATAATGCCGGTATCAACAATTTGTTCGGCGGCAGGTTCAGCATATTTTCTAAACTGTATTTCAGGTACCGGCAGTAGGCCGTTGAGCGCCATGCCGACCGAGCGCCCAATGATCCCTTCTTCTGACAATGAAGTATCAAAGACACGCTCATCACCATATTTCTCATTCAGACCAAGTGTCGCTGCGTGCACACCGCCTTTCGGACCAACATCTTCACCAAAGACAAGCATCTTCGGATTTGTGCTTAGCTCATAATCAAGCGTCTTGCGAATCGCTGTGAGCATATTTAAACGCACACCCTCAGGCTTAGCGAAGTCTGAGGTGGCTGGAAAGACATGCTGATCGGCGTGTAGACCACCCCTGAGTTGCAATTCAAATTGGCCATTAGCCGTGCGCTCTGCGAAGGTGTATTTCTTAACATGTTGGGCATCGGGTTCTGGTCTGGCTTCTGCCCTCTGTACAGCTAATTGCACCTCTGTGTGTGCTCTGGCGGCTATTTCATGTAATTCTTCAGAACTGACCAGATCCTGCTCTATCAGAAACTTATTTAGCTTGGGTAGTGGATCATTCGATAACTCTGATTCGATCAATTCTGCAGACTTGTATGTCTGTGTATCTTGAAAGGTATGTCCGCACAGACGAGGTACTTTCACCCGCAATAAACAGGTTCCTTCACCACGGCGAACATAATTCACCGCTTCCAATACAGCTGCAGGCGTAATTTCAGGATCGGTACCATCAACATCAACGATGTGGAGATTTTTGTAACTTCTCAGATTCGCTACCTGATCACCACCTGGAGTCTGGATTTCCTGGGGTACCGAAATACCATATCCATTGTCTTCAATGACGAATAATTGCGGCAAGTTTAAAGTCGTTGCGATATTGAGAGCAGACCAGAATCCGTTGGTTGACATCGAGGAGTCACCGCCCATTGCTACCGAAATGGCCCCCTTGTATTCATCTTCATGCAGAGTATTGCGACGATAGTCAATGGCCTGAGCCCATCCGACGGAAGGGGTGTACTGTGCGCCGACACCTCCAGACATAGGAAATAACATGGCACCTCGAGGGGCAACATTGGGAAAATTGCATACCACACCGATATCACGACCATCAGAATAACTACCTGATTTAGCCATTGGTGCAGCTACGGCATCTTCGAGATTCAAACCAAGTGATAAGACGAGTGGACGTGAACGATAATATCCTGTCACGGCATCGTGCTGATGGGTCAGTAAACTTCCTACTAGGATCTGTGCGAAATCATGTCCTCTGGCCGAGAATTGATTAAACACCTTTTTCGCCGGGACCAGTTGCTGCTCTTCAATTTCGTCAATTGCCCTGGATGCAGATAATAGATAGGAAATCTGATGCCAATCAAAAGCCTCATTTTCAGGGACTAAATATATCTTCCTTGCCTGTTCAACAGCCATTAAACTACTCCACATGATATTTAAACATGAGTATACAAACAACTAGTTGCATCTGCAAGCATTTAAATGAGACTGCAAATATAGTGAAGGTAGCAGTAAGTTACTCTATAATAGGCAAAAATTTCAATTAGGATTGATGTGTGAAGTTATACAGTTACTGGCGATCAACAGCTGCCTACCGAGTGCGAATTGCACTTAACCTCAAAGGTATTGATTACGAATATATTCCGGTTAATTTAGTCAAGGATGGGGGAGAGCAGCATCAGGCTGATTACAGAGATAAAAATCCACAAGGTTTAGTGCCATTGCTCGAATGTGATGAGGGTCGAATCCAGCAATCCATGGCTATTATCCGTTATCTCGAGCAAAAGTTCCCAAGCCCGACATTATATTCTGAAGATAATTATCTGTCGGCGCAGATTGAAGCTATGGCACACAGCATTTGTTGTGATATTCATCCACTTAATAACTTGCGTGTGATGCAGTACTTAAAGGCAGAGATGGGAAGGACTCAAGATGAGGTGATGGTTTGGTACAAACATTGGCTCAAACAAGGGTTTGATGCCATAGAGATTGCACTTAATCAGCAGCAATCAAAATTTGCACTAACGGATTATCCTTCGTTGGCAGACATCTGTCTGGTAGCACAGGTATATAACGCCAGACGGTTTAATTTTGCCATGGATGAATATCCCAATATTGTCAAAATAGAACGCCGATGCCTGGAAATAAGAGCGTTTAAACAGGCAAGTCCTGAAAATCAAATCGATGCTCAGTGAACTTTTCACAATCAAAAGGTCAAAAAGGATTCAGAGTGATTACAGTGGCGATTATATAGGCTATAATTCGCGACAAATTTGATATGCTCAAATCCGATGTAAGGTACGTGAATGAGATTTGTATTTAACAAACGTAAGTGGCTGACCACAATAGCCGCAAGCGTTGTAACGATTGGTGCACAGGCTGCACCGTATGAAGTTGTTGATCTAGGTACACTAGGCGGCATCAAAAACTTTGCTTTCGGCGTGAATAGTCTGTACGAGGTGGTTGGTTCCTCTGACGGCGAAATTTTACTGCCAGAAGACGTCACTGAGGAGAATCCTGGCAACGCCTGTCTTGTTGCATCGGTGATTTTAGTTCAGGAATTCTGTGATCAGGCCTACATCTATCGCAATGACAGCCTCAACGGACTAGGGCAACTCAACCTTGATGGCTCATTCGGGTTATCGATTAATGATTCATCCACAATCGTCGGTTATGCCATTGAAGAAGTGGATGATGGTGATCCAGATACCATTAATCCCATCAGAGAGCGTGGTTTCATTTCATATGATGGTGCCGTGATTGAGTCGTTACCATTTCCATCAGAATCGGACAATATGCCAGAGGGTGTAGTTCCAGAGATGAGAGCTGTTCACATCAGCAATGACAACATCGTACTCGGCTATGCGCTGGTTGTTTTAACAAGTCCAACCGACGAGACCATCAGACAAGTCACTGCTCGACCTTACAGGTATGATCTCGGTGCCGATACATTTGAACTCATCCCGCTGTTCGCGACAGACGCCGATTTATTTGCCAGTGGTAATCAGGCCTTTGGTGGTAATGTTCGCTCAATGAATACAGCAGGGCAAATCGTTGGCTGGGGTAATATTGCTAATGAAAACGGTTCTAGTTCTGTCAGAGGATTGTTCTGGGATCCATCAAATCCAGAGGTCAGTCAGAATTTGGGCACATTAGGTGGTTTCTCATCACAGGCCTATGACATTAATGATAGTGGAATCATTGTTGGTGTTTCAGAAACCGATGAGAACTTTTTCAGAAACGAAGAATTGGCTTTTGTGTATGACACCAGCAACGAGACAATGACTCAGATACCTGAGTTTTCGACCATTGCTGAATATACCCAATCACGAGCCTACGCGATTAATAACGCCAATACAGTCGTTGGCTCAGCACAAATTTCAGCAAACAATGGTACCAACGCAGCATTCATTTACGAAGTTGGAGCCGATGCGCTAATCAATCTCAATGACATGATTCAATGTGACTTGGGTTGGAATCTGGTGACCGCCAGAGATATTACCGAAGACGGTGTTATCATTGGTACCGGCACGCTTAACGGCCGCGTGCGTTCATTCATGCTGATGCCAACTTCAGACACAACACCAACTAATTGTACCAAGTCTAATCTACCGGATGATGGTGATGATGGTAATGACTCTGGTTCGTCTGGTGGTTCCATCGGTTATATCACCTTGTTAGCGCTGTTCACGGCTTTGTATAGAAGACGAATCTCAGCAAAATAACACTGGCAATGACTCACGCAGCTACGGTCGTAATGGTTGAACCAAGGGACTTTGGTTTCAACAGTGATACGGCCGTAGACAACGCCTTCCAGCATCATCCCGATGCATCCGCCACTCAGGTTCAAAAACAAGCCATGCACGAGTTTTGGGCCATGGTTGAGCATCTGGACAAGCACCATGTAGACGTTATCACATTAAGCTCTCCTGAGGGCGTTGAGGTGCCTGATGCGGTATTTCCAAATAATTGGTTTAGTACTAACCAGACCGATTTGATCCTATATCCAATGAAGGCTGCTAATCGGCAGTTAGAGCTGCAACCAGATCCATTACAACAGCAACTCGTCAAAGCAGACTTTATTGAGCCAACCATTGTTGATCTGAGGCTTGATTCTGCAACTGCTGGCATTCTGGAGGGTACAGGGGCGTTGGTATTTGACCATGCCAACCAGGCGGTTTATGGCAACTTGAGTGAGCGATGCGAGGATAGGGCACTGCAGGCTTTTGCCGAGCGTTATCAATTGCGATTACATCGACTGCGTGCTGTGACTAACCAATGTGTGCCTATCTATCACACCAATGTATTGATGGCGATTGGTTCAGAATTTGTCGTCATTGCATCAGACACATTGACCAACGATGAGTTTAATTCAGAGAGCCTAGAGGAATTACGCAATTGCAAAATAGATGTGATCCCCATCACCGAAGAGCAGATGGTCGAATCCTTTTGTGGCAACATCATTCAATTGGCTTCAACACGAGGTGACCCGGTCATAATTATGTCGGAATCGGCACGAAAGGGCTTTACTAAGGCGCAGCTAAAACGACTCGAATCACACGGCGCTATCGTCTCATCAGCTATCGATACCATTGAATATGTTGGCGGGGGTAGTGCGCGGTGTATGATAGCCGAGATCTTCCTGCAAAAAGCTTGACATCTAATCGTGTATGCATGAGAATGCGCACCGCTTCGCAATTCAAGCGAATTACGCGCCCGTAGCTCAGCTGGATAGAGTACCTGGCTACGAACCAGGCGGTCGGACGTTCGAATCGTTCCGGGCGCGCCATATATCAAAGGCCCACCAAATCGCGTGGGCCTTTTTCATTCTTGGCTTTTGGCAATTTTGAACTAGACTCATTTACACCCGCGGAATCTGTGTTATTTGTTACCGCATATTTTTTCCGATAATTCAAGATTGATTTTTAGTAATGATCGGCTCATAATCCGCGCAATAAAAATGTCAGTCTGGTTGACGCACATTGATAACCAGTTTTTTATTTAATCCAGGGAACTAATAGGATAATTTGAGGTCAGAGACATCATGCAGGAAAATATTAGTCACACACCCGACGCCATTTCGAATCAATTTGGCACCGACCATGCAGAAATCTATCAACTTATCGCCGAACAAGATCAAATCATGACAACCTTTGGTCTGGAATGCGCAATTAATCTCAGCGCTGAGCGCGTAGCTGAGTGCCTGGGCGATCTGGTCAGAGCCTCTTACATTCGAGTCTACAGTAAACACAACCGCCCATCTGCGTGGGAAACCGTGAAAGAAGTCGCGCAAGCTTCCTAATCGCAATTCAATCTTGTTATTCTGGCTCTATTTCCTCTAGAATAGTGTATGCGATAGCAATGAAGTATGAATATGTCGATACCAGAAATAACAAACATAATACTGACCGACTCAAATATTGCTCATGAGATTATCACCTCAGATTCTCATGAGTCTTTCTTGGCCGCTGCCGCTGATAGTCAAATTCCACCCCAACAACTGGTCCGAACATTAGTCATTAGATCTCATGGTCGCCTGATGATGCTAGCGATTAGAGCATCTGATTTACTGGATTTTAGTGAACTGACCAATGTGCTCGGTGAAGAGATTACACTGCAACATAACTACCATCGCGGTGTCACAGATGGTGACGCCAATCGACGCACACCGATCGCCTCAATGCTCGAATTTGACTTGGTCATAGATGAGGCTTTAGTGAATGAACCACATGTTTATTTTGATTCCGGCCTGAACTGGTCATTTGTCAAAGTCACCGGAAGTGATTTTGCCAAACTGAATAGTAAAGCCAAGTACAGCCACTTCTCCTGTCCACCTGAGCAATTATATAGCGTAGGGCACAACGATAATGATGAGGAGAACAAGCTGCTCAGCTTTACCCCCAAGCGCATCCACCAACGCGTTGAGGAAACACTTGATCTTCCGGCAATGCCGACCATAGCGCAAGAGGTGATGCGTCTGAGAGTTGATCACAATGCCGGTGCCGCTGATTTAGCCGCAGTAGTTGAGCAGGATCCAAGTCTTGCTGCTCAAGTGGTGAGTTGGGCGAGTTCTCCGTACTATGGTTATCAGGGCAAGATAGATTCCATTCATACGGCGATCAGTCGTGTGTTGGGCTTTGATCTGGTGCTCAATTTGGCGCTGGGTATCTCGGTGGGCAAGGTGTTTAATGTGACGAATGATGGGCCATTGGGGATTAAATCATACTGGCGTCAATCGGTTTACTGCGCCACGCTGTGTGAAAAGCTCTGCAGTTTCATTCGCGGAAAAACCAGACCATCTCGTGGTTTAGTATACTTATCCGGTCTGTTGCATAATTTTGGTCAATTAATCTTAGGGCATCTATTCCCACCACAATTTTACCTCATCAACCGCTATGTCGAGATGAATCCGCATATCCCACTGGCCGATATTGAACGATATCTGCTTGGGACCACGCATCTGGAAGTCGGAGAGTGGCTAATGCAATCATGGAATATGCCGGATGAACTCATCTCTGCAGTGCGTTGGCATCATCATGAAGAATTTAGTGGCAATGAGGCGCTGTATTCAAATCTGGTGCTCGTGGCCAATCGATTACTCAAGCGAATTGACATTGGCGATGCCTCACAGCTGATTTTGCCGGAGCCAGTCCTTCAGACTATCGGTATTCAAGAAGATGATGCCTTCAAAGCGCTTGATCTCATCGTTGCTGATGAAGCTGAGTTAAATGCTATCGCTCAGCAAATGGTTGCCTAGTCCAGAAACGTTCAGTTTTAGTTCAGTTTGTTCAGCTTAATATAGGGTTGTTCTCATATGATTAGGAGCAATTCACATGAACAAATGGCTATTATCTGCGTGCGTCGCAACCTTGACTGTATCAGCTACGGCGGAGCAGTCCTTTCACTACGACTACGCCACAGTACTTGAATCAACACCAGTTATTAAACTGGTCGAACGCACTGATTACGAACGCGAATGTAAACCGAAAGTGATCCGCTACCAGACCCGCAGCAAGAATGATAATTCCTTACTTGGAACAGTGGTAGGTGCTGCGATTGGTCATGCATTAGGACACCGCAGCAAGCATCGCACAGGTGCAACAGTCGCCGGTGCAATCATTGGTAACAGCATCGCTAAAAGTAATGGTCCTACTTATGCAAAAGAACGCGTAGAAAATCATTGTCAGATGATTCCGGTATCATGGCAGGAAGAGCAGATTGTTGGCTATAACGTCGTTTACCGTTACAATGATCGCACTTTTGAAGCACGTCTGCCTTATGAGCCTGGTGATACATTGAAAATTCGTGTGTTACTGAATCCAATTGCTAATCCGGTAGATGACCAATAATCGATTTGGCCACGGCTAAATCAACGACAAATGATGAGATTATGCGTTTACTGATTATCATAATGTTAGCGATTTCCTGTATGGCTACTTCCTACCAACCGCTGTCTGCAGCACCGTTAGCGTCAGCCAGGGAGAAAGAGTCGAAACCTCGCTTAATCAGCAAACGTCAGGCAATCAACGCCGCTAAACGACAAGTAAACGGCAAGGTCTTGTCGGCGAGTCTCATCCCGAGCAGAGGACCAGCCGTTTATCGGGTGAAACTACTGGTCTCTGAAAAACGGGTCAGGACTGTTTTCGTTGATGGCAGAACCGGCTCAGTTATCCGCATCAATTAGAGATAAAAACTATGCGTATATTGGTTATCGAAGACGAGCAACAACTGGCGGCTCAAATCGCAAGTGAACTGCAGAACAATGGCTTTACCGTCGATCAAGCCCATGATGGCTCTGAAGGGCTTTACTATGCCGAAGAGTTTCCTTATGACTTGATGGTTATCGATTTAGGATTGCCTAAGATGTCTGGCTCTCAGATTATCGAACAACTTCGGGCGGATGATAACAAGACACCTATTATTATCCTCACTGCCCGTGATCACTGGCAAGATAAGGTCACCGGTCTTAGCTCGGGTGCAGATGACTATCTGACTAAACCCTTTCACATGCCCGAATTACTCGCCAGAGTAAATGCCTTACTGCGACGTTCAGCAGGGCAGGCGAATCCAGTATTTTCACTTGGTCCAGTCAGTCTGGATACCAACAGACAACTCATTAGCATTGATGATCAGACCATTGATGTAACGGCTTATGAGTATAAGATCATGGAGTATCTAATCTACAACCCTGACAAGGTGATATCCAAGACCGAATTGACTGAGCATATCTATGAGCAGGATTATGATCGTGACAGTAATGTGATTGAGGTGCTGGTCGGTCGTCTCAGGAAGAAGCTTGACCCTAGCAATACCATAAAACCTATCGAGACGCTCCGCGGTCGGGGCTATCGTATTAATAGTTCATGGACCGATTGATACCGAAATCACTCACTGGGCGGCTGATGTTAGTCGCCTCAATCGTCGTTGTGCTGTTCCTGCCTCTGGCGGGACTCATTATTGAACGGGCCTACACCGCCAGTCTTGATAGTCGGTTAGAGGAACAACTCAAGATTCAAACTTACAGCCTCATGGGCTTAGCTGACGAGCTGGAATTAGGTGTTCTTTGGCTACCAGAGGCATTGCCTGATGAACGATTTAATCAGCTTGCCAGCGGTCGTTATGCCCAGCTATTCGCAGAAAATGGCGAGACACTGTGGCGCTCATTATCAGTCGCCAGCATTGAACTGCCCGAGCGTTCAGACGATTCTGCGGGACTGATGACTGATGAACAACTGGGCCAGTTCCAATTCAAACGCATTATTCTGAGCGATGATACACCGCTGCAGGTCGCCGAGGTTGGCATTATCTGGGAAGGTCCGGGCGATGTCGAAAATGTCTATACCTTTCAAGTCTCAGAATCGCTGGTGCCATACTACTTTGAAATCGAAGCGTTTCGACAAACCCTGATTTTATGGCTCGGAGGGTTAGGAGCATTGCTATTATTGGTCAATCTAGCGGCGATGTTTTGGGCTTTAAGACCATTCCAAAGATTGTCAGAAGCAATTGTGGCAGTTGAATCAGGCGAGGCCGACCGTCTTGACTCTGATTATCCTAAAGAGTTGCAGCAAATAGCAGACAACATCAACGGCTTAATTGTGCATGAGCGGCGTCAGCGCAAACGTTACCGCAACACCCTGCAAGACCTCGCCCATAGTTTAAAAACGCCACTGAGCGTGCTCCAGAGCCTCATACCGGAAATATCTAACAAGGCTCTGATCGAGCCAATGAATGAGCAAAGTGAGCGTATGAATCGACTGATCAGTTATCAGTTGCAGCGTGCCGTAATCAGTGGCTCGACGCCGGTTAAGCAACGTACCGCATTGAAAGCAGAAGTCGAGCGGCTATTTCAGGCATTGGCAAAGGTTTATCTGGATAAGAAGATCCGCTTCGAATCTGAGATCAGTGAGGGATGTATCTTATTTGTCGAGGCCAATGATGCCTTGGAGGTCATAGGTAATCTGTGTGATAACGCCTGTAAGTATGGCGAGTCTTTGGTTCGTGTGAATGCGTCAATGAGTGAGGAAGCCAACATGATTGCTATTGATGTCATCGATAATGGACCGGGTATCCCAGCTACATTACGTGAATCTATTTTCGAGCGTGGTAAACGACTTGATGAGAACAATACCGAAGGCCAGGGTATTGGATTAGCGGTAGTGCAGGATATTGTGACCTCATATCGCGGTGAAATAGCTTGGCCTGAGCAAAGCTCAGGCCATTGTGTCAGATTACTTCTACCTGGGGTGATAGAAGCAACTGATAACTACTGATCTTGCTTTTCTTTCGTTTCTTTATTTTTCTTCAGAAAAACAACATTATTGCCCGACTTTAGCGCTCCGGTAGATTCTATCTCGATCTCGAATTGATGCGCTGAGGGATGCACCTGAATGTGTTTGCCCTGCAACTCAATGGCGTCGCCATTTGCCTCAATAAACTGAAATTTCGGCGCTGTACGATACATGACTTCACGCTCAATGCCATAAGACGTCAAGACACCCTGCACAGCATCGACCATGGCTTTAACGGCGTCCTCAGGTAGGTCGTTGCCATTGATGATTATGCTATTTTTTGAGAAATCACTGATTTCATGAACACGGGTGATTATAGATGACAAACCTTCCTTGCCTAGTCCTGATGCCGCATGTACAGCCGGCAGTTTGATCTCTTCTCCACCGACAAACACCATTTTACCGCCATCAAAGGCCTTAACCGTGACTTCTTTGCCTTCGGCAGTGGTTAACGTCTTGGTTTCACCATCCAGTAACTCAGGGATTGAAAAAGAGTGTTTCTCACCATTAATAATGATGTCGACCATCTCGTTCGTGTCGCCATTTTTATTCACGAATACCTGAATATCTTTTGCGTCATCTAATTGCATGACATTTCTTGTCACGACACTCTTTGTTTCGGCGATGGATGATTTGTCTGATGCAAATAACAGCATTAGCCCCATTGCAAAAACCACATAACTAAACCATGTTCTGGCCATTTTGTATCTCCTGTAAGATTTATTTTCTGTTTAGCAAACCGCAATCTCCAAAGGCGAGGTCGCAGTTATTGCTTGTTACTCAAATGATTTGCAATGGCTGTGCCAACCCTGAAACATGCCATAT
>CAZLIR010000017.1:10197-16342 GCA_964559635.1 uncultured Enterobacterales bacterium | reverse complement strand
GAACAACAAGACGGCGGAAATAATGGCAACCGGGTGCAGATTCACAGCTTCTGAGAATAGGATAGGAACCAGCAAATTTCCGTCCAGAGCCTGGATGATTAGGTAGCCCACAAACACAGTCCAGAAATCAGTGGTGATACCCCACTGGAAATAGGCAATCATAACCACTGGAATGGTCACAACAGCTGCCCCTATGTAGGGGATCAACACAGAGAAGCCAACCAGGATACTCAATAACAAGGCGTAATTAAGCCCCATGATGGAAAAGGTAATATAGGTTACGACACCGACAATAATAATCTCGGCGACTTTACCGCGAATATAGTTACCAATTTGGTCATTGACTTCATTCCAAACGCGATTAGCCATATTTCGCTCTTTCGGTAACCAACTCGTAGCCCAATCGAGGATCAGGGTTTTATCTTTCAGCATGAAGAAGATTAGTAACGGTACCAAAATCAAATATACCGCCAGAGCAACGATGCTGATCAACGAATCAATAGAAAATGAAATCGCCTTCTGGCCGATCGAGCCAAGCTCAGTGGTAACCGCACGCATGACATCCTGAACTTGTTGCTCTGAAATAAATTCCGGATATTCACCGGGCAGACTCAGTAATCTCTCCTGCCCTTGTTTTAGCATGGCCGGTAATTCATTCACCAGACCCAGCAACTGACTGGATACTAGAGGAATTAGGACAAATACCGTGGTCATCAACACCGCGATAAATGACAGGAACACCACGTTTACCGATAACAGTCTTGGCGCCCCTTTTGCTTGCATACTCGAGACCAGCCATTCAAGTAAATAAGCCAGTACAATAGCCACAAATAAGGGGTTTAAAATGTCGCCCAGTATCAGAATGCTGGCGAATCCAAACAACAAGATCATGGCCAGGACAACCGCCTGAGGATTGGAGAATTTATTTCTAAACCAGCGTGAAAATAATTTATTCATACATTCAATTCAAACAGATGGGGTTCCAATGGAACTTTTGCTACTATGAATAATCAATTACTCAGAAGTGTAACAGATAAA
Source organism: uncultured Enterobacterales bacterium (assembly GCA_964559635.1). Classification (GTDB taxonomy): domain Bacteria; phylum Pseudomonadota; class Gammaproteobacteria; order Enterobacterales; genus CAXRAF01. Next base: position 15,304 of record CAZLIR010000017.1, on the reverse strand, counting down.
ATTCCTGTTCACAGAGTAAATTGTCATCCGGGTTCATGAAATTAGTAAGCAAATGAGAACAAAGCTCCAATACCTGTTAATTGTCCTAGTAGTCAGTAGTGCCTTGTCTGTCATTGCTGCCTCAAGCGATCTGCCTGATATGGGTAGCTCCAGTAACCGCACCTTACCACTCAATGTCGAGCAAGAATTGGGTGATAATTACATGCGCTTAATACGGCGCGACCTAGATATTAATAGTGACCCACTGATCCGAACCTACATTAATCAGCTCGGATTTCGACTGGTCGCCGCCAATCCAGATGCTGAGGACAGGCAGTTCTATTTTTTTGTTGTTAACGATGCGACCGTTAACGCCTTTGCGATGCCCGGTGGCTATATCGGAATCAATTCTGGCTTGATAGAGCAAGCCGAATCGGAGGATGAACTTGCCGGCGTGATTGCCCACGAAATAGCTCATGTTACCCAGCGTCACATTGCGCGCCGCATTGAGCAACAGCAGCAGTTATCACTTCCTTCAATGCTGGCCTTGCTGGGTTCTATTCTGATTATGACTCAGGATCCCGAAGCAGGTGCTGCTGCCATGACCGGTATTCAGGCCGGGGCGACCCAAATCATGATTAATCATACCCGAGCTAATGAATCAGAAGCTGACCGCGTCGGTATCGCGACTCTGGCAAATGCTGGATTCAATCCGACAGGCATGACAAGATTCTTCGAGAAAATGCTCGCTCTCAGCCGCTATAGTGGCCGCAGACTAGCCTTCTTATCTACCCACCCGCTCAATCAGCGACGTATCACAGAATCCCGTGACCGGGCGCGTAAATTGCCCTTTGTGGAGCGCATTGATAATGATACTTTCCGGCTGATGAAACAACGACTAATGAGTACCATGCAACAGGACTTTAATGCCCTGAACCGCCGCTATGATCAGACCATTGAGAGTATGCAGTATATGACGCCTGACTTTCTACGATATGGTATGGCCATGATCCAACATCGGTTGGGTAACCATGAAGTGGCACTTGCGCAACTTAACCCGCTGGTGAAAGAGGATCCTATCAATCCAATATTCATCGTTTCTAAATCGGAGATATTGACTGACCTTGGGCGCGCTGATGAGGCGATTGCTATGCTAGAGGCGCCGCTTATGCTGAACCCAGGCAATGATGCATTCACCATTGCATATGCTAAAGCATTGCTTGCCAGTGGCGACACCAAATCAGCACTCGATGTGTTGTATGAGCACCTGCCAAAATTAGAAAACGAGCCATTCATTTATCAGTTAATTGCAGAGGTGCAATCCAAACATGGGCTTTATAAAGAGGTGCATGAATCGACCGGCCTGTTTCTTTACCATTCAGGCGATCTGCAGGGTGCACTGTCACAATTCAAATTAGCTATCAGCGGCCGCAGCGATGACCCCTACTTCAATGCCCGATTAGCGGCCCGCATTCGAAAGGTACAACAAGAGATATTATTACTGAAATAAACTGATTATCTCGCTGACAGCCAGTCCTGTTGGTGTTTTTCAAACATTGTCACCATTGATTCTGCATCCTGTGGTCCAAGTACTGGACCATATGTCTTACCATCGGGTGCAATGAGATAATTAGCCGGGAGTGCCGCTGGTCGGGGAATGTTTATTCTTGGCGCAGGATCTGTCGCAATAATGGGATATTCCATGCCATATTTTTTCTTCTGCTCTGCCAATGCCTCATTTGAGTCCTTGTCATAGCTAATTGAATAAAACAATAACTTGCCATCCACTTGAGCATAGAATTCATTCAGTTCAGGGACTTCTTCGAGGCAAGGTTTACACCACTCGGCCCAATAATTGATAATAATCCACTGGCCTTGATGGTCTGTCAGGCGCACAGAATCACCACTGACCAGATTAAAATCCGGTCGACTACAGGCCGAGAGCAAACCGATTAAGATCAGATATCGTAGGCTTAAAAAGCTAATTCTTTTCATTTCAGGTAAATATGACTAAATTGTTGTAGAATATGAGCTTTAATACTACATTAGGTTTGTATCGCAGGGAAAGACTAGTGACGGTAATCCTTTAATGGCACGATTAAAATTAACATATCCATCGCAAAATCCAGGGACACATCTGATCGCCAAGACTGATTATAAAGTCTTACAGCAATGGCTTGAGGAATTACCCGCTGGCAATATGGCTAAATACGTCATTCAACTGAGTGAGGCCATCACTAACCTTAATCGTACTGAATTACCCACAGCACAGCGTATGAAGTTACTCGAGTTATTCGATACTGCCTACGAAAAAACACATAACTATTACCGGCCTTTGATGAAGTCTGGCCCATTCAAGGGCAAACATCCACCTGGGGATGAGTTGTCTGAATTGCATCAGTTAACTGTCGAAATTTCATTCGGTTATAAGATGTGCGTCGAACAGTTGGCTGGAAAGAAAACCTTTTTCCGCAAGAACAAAGAACTCAGTTACGCAATCAATTTGGCATTACACTACTTGGGTTTAATGTTACTTGAGAGTTATGAATTTTACTCACCGATACCCATGCATACCTGGTCTGAGATTTACCAGCTCTACTTGTTGGCCGAGAAAAAGAACCTCAGTGAGGATGAGCACGAAATCAACCATGTACGGAAAATACTGAATACCACCGAAGCAACCTTTCTGCGTAACTGTATGATTGCAGTATCTAATCCCTATCACCTGAAACGAGGGGATCACTGGGAAGTCTTTCGCTACCTGAAGCATTGGGGACCCAAAGTGGTACTCAGTGAAGATCCTGAGGATTTTCGTGATAAAAATTGCTTTGTGATTGATCTCAATAACGATGATAAACCAGAATCTAGACGCAACCTCAAATCTGATGACAAACATGATAATTTGCGCTTTATTCTGACCGATACTGTCAATATGAATATCATTCATCAAATTGATGAAATCGTTTCATCTGGTCAACCTCCGAAAAAAGCATTCAGTGAAAATATTGATGCCAAAACAGCCATTCACCTGCTGAAAGATCTGCTGGCGAGTTGGGAGATGAAACAACACCGTCAAGGTGCGAGGTATCCGATCATCTCAAAAATGGAGGTAATCTGGGGTCTCAAACATATCCACCATGTGCTGAGCTTGATGGACCCACTACAACCCGGTGAATTGCAACAACGTGAGGCAGACCTTAAGACTGCACACAAGACTATTATTGAATCAGATTGGTCAACCCTGAATAACTCGAAAGGCGGTATATGCATTAACCAGCCAAAAGAAAAAGTACGTGATCTAGACGTTGGTCAGTTGGTTGCGCTAAGACAATTCGTACAGGAAGATGAAAAGGTCACTTCACAAAAGTGGCAGATTGGCGTGATATGCTGGATAACAGGTAGTAAAAACGATGGCACACGCGTTGGAATCCAATTCCTCAACGGTGATATACAGCCGGTACAACTGCGAGCTCGCAAGGGAAGCGTACTCGATACTCGTTATCAACCTGCTTTGATGCTCACAGGCGAAACGATCGATGGAATTTCTGCACCCACATTATTGGCAGCACCCGGCTTGCATGTCGAATCTCGGGCATTAAGCATGCAGATAGGCGATGAAATACATCATATTCATGCACGCACTAAAGTCTCTTCGTCACTCACAGTAGACCGATTCTTTTATCAGCAGGATTTTCAGATTACTGACGCTGGCGACATGGTTATCGACCGCGATGAAACCGTCTCACAAGACACCTCCCAGAAAGAGGAAAAGATTGATGATATCATCGACCTGAGTACCGCGCCCGGTACCTATGCTGAAGATTTTGAATTAGAGTATGAAGAGTTCAAAAAGCAGCAAGAGCCTGAAAAGACGCTTGATGATATTATTGTGAAAAAGAACTAGCATTCGATTCAGAGTGCTGTTCCTCAGAGTTCGAACCCTCAAACCGCCACTCTTGTGATCCTAAGGCATGGCATAATTCTGCGCCTAGTAGAATGATCAGCCAAGTCACATAAAGCCAAATCAGAATCAATGGTATAGCCGCCAGCGCGCCAAAAATAGCCTCTTGGACAGGAAAATACTCGATGTAAAGACTGAATAGTCGCTTACTTATTTCAAATAAAAATGATGCAAAAATTGCACTCCAAAAGGCATGTGCAGTCTTCACTTTCGATGACGGAATGGTTTTGTAAAGCAGCATGATCCCCAAGGCCGCCACCAGCATCGGAAATATCAATGTCCAACGCAGACCGAAATCTTCCGGCATGAGGTCCATCCAACTCATCGTTCCAATATAGGATGTGGTGGCTAGGCTCACGCCGAGCGTTATTGGGGTTAGCAGCAATACTGACCAATAGATAAGGATTGAACTCAGAGCAGTTCGCTTGCGCGCCTCGTGCCAGATAATATGCATGGCCTTGTCGATGGTTGCGATTAACATGATGGCAGTTAACACAAGAAATAAGTATCCCCACCACTGCATAGCTAAGGCATTGTTAATAAACTGCGTCATTATGCCTTCGACATCAGTACCGACATCAGGAATGAATGATGACAAAATAAAATGATTAATCTCCGCCGCCCAGCCCTGCACCAGTGGCAGTTCTGATACAAAGGCAAAGACGACCGTGAATAGAGGCACTATCGCCAACAGACTTGTAAAAGCTAAAGTTGCCGCCAGATTAAACACGTTATGATCTGATATCTGCTGTAACAGGTACTTCAGAAGTCGCAGAATAATGTTTATGACCTGTTTCATTCGGTATAATCAACCAACAATTATTTTAGGAATCACATGATGGTAACAATATACCACAATCCGCGTTGTTCGAAGTCCCGGCAGACACTTCAACTGCTACAAGAAAAGAATGTCTCGCCGGAGGTTGTCGAATACCTCAAAACACCACTCGATAAGACCCAGCTCACTGAGTTGATCAGTAAATTAGGTATCAGTGTGAGAGACATCATTCGGAAATCTGAGCAGGACTATAAAGACCGCGACTTGAGCAACGCTGAATTATCTGATGACGCACTTCTCAACGCCATCGTCGAGGCGCCAAAATTGATGCAACGCCCGATTGTGGTTAACGGTAACAAGGCGGCCATTGGTCGTCCTCCTGAAAACGT
>CAZLIR010000017.1:0-10097 GCA_964559635.1 uncultured Enterobacterales bacterium | reverse complement strand
GCAATGAAATACTTTATCGACTCCACTTCCAGTCTTTGGTTATCTGGCACGATGGTCGGAAAACCCGCGACTGTATTTACCTCGACGTCAACATTGCATGGGGGTCAGGAAACCACGCTGGTGAGCATGATGTTGCCTCTGCTGCATCATGGCATGTTAATTACCGGGATACCCTTCACAGAGACCGATCTCGTCACGACCAAAACCGGCGGTACACCCTATGGCAGCAGTCATGCTTCAGGCATTCGCTCCGAGAAACCTTTATCTGAGGAGGAAATCAGGCTATGTCGTGCACAGGGCAAGCGGCTGGCGGATCTGGTTTGTCGACTAGGACAGAATGATGAATAACAAAACCCGTCTGGCGCGTAATCTGACACTGGTTGGCTACTTTGGCACGTTGGTGTTGGTATTCAGTTGGATATGGTGGTTATCGCCATCGAGCCTATTAACTCAACCCACTGCCACAGTTATCTGGTTTTGCCCCCTGTTACTACCGATTATCGGCATTATCAAAAATAAACCTTTTACCTATGCCTGGTCAGGCTTTTTAGCCGTGCTCTACCTTAGTCAGGCACTCACAACCCTGATCTCGACTCCGGAAGAGCAAGGACTGGCACTGATCGAACTGATCCTGACTTCGATGTGGCTTGCAGGAGCCTCGATGTTCTCTCGTTGGCGTGGTGAAGAGCTTGGTTTGGAAATTCGTAAAGCCAAAAAAGACTAAGACTGATAAGCCCTATAACGTAGCATATGGTCACATAGCACGAGGGCTGCCATGGCCTCTACTATTGGTACTGCTCTTGGTAGCACACAGGGATCATGACGTCCTCTGGCCTGATACTCAGTATTTTCGCCCGAAGTGGTGACTGTCTGTTGCTTTTGCAGAATCGTGGCTACCGGTTTGAAGGCTACTTTGAAGTTGATGGGCATGCCATTCGAAATACCCGCCTGTACACCACCGGAATAATTAGTGGTTGTTTTGACATCCCCTTGGTCCATGACAAAAGGGTCATTATGCACCGAGCCACGCATGGTTGTGCCAGCAAAGCCTGAGCCTATTTCAAAGCCCTTACTGGCATTGATCGACATCATTGCTTTGGCCAGATCGGCTTCTAACTTATCAAAAATAGGTTCACCTAAACCAGTTGGCACAGGCTGAATACAACAACCAATAATGCCTCCGATACTATCACCCTGTTTGCGAATGGCAGCAATATGGTCGATCATCTCCTGTGCTTTATCTGCATCAGGACAGCGAAGAATATTTGCCTCTACCTGATCTCGGGTAACTGAGGTCGGCTCAATGTTTGCGACTAACTCTCCCACCGTTTCGACCCAGGCAGTAATCTTCATGCCATAGTTTTGCTCGAGCAGTTTACTGGCAATCGCACCGGCGGCGACTGAGGTGGCTGTGACTCGGGCTGAAGTACGACCGCCTCCGGCAACATCACGAATACCATATTTGGCATGGTAGGTGTAATCGCCATGACTTGGGCGAAATAATTCTTTTAAATTCGAATAATCTTTGGATTTCTGGTCTTGGTTTTGAATCACTAAAGAAATAGCCGTACCGGTGGTCTTGCCATCAATCACTCCGGATAGAATTTGCACCTGATCGGCTTCTTTACGTTGCGTGACAATTTTACTTTGACCTGGTTTTCTGCGGTCCAGTGCGGGTTGGATATCCGCTTCAGATAGTTCTAGACCTGCCGGGCAGCCTTCAATCACCGCGCCAATAGCTGGTCCGTGAGACTCACCCCAATTCGTTATCTTAAACAGTTTGCCAAGGCTATCACCAGCCATGTTTTATTCCCCAAATCAATTCTTGTATGAAGTTTATCGTGATTAGTTATGCGATGCTATCAGCGACTTCACTTGTTGCTAAACCTAATTGCGCCATGTATTGCCAATAGGTCGGAAACGATTTTGACACAACATCAGCATCAGACATCGTGATACCAGATATTTTACATGCCAGTAAACCTAAACTCATCGCCATTCGATGATCATCGTAGGTGTTAAAATGCGCGGCCTGCAACGCTGCTGGGATGATAGTCATTGAGTCAGCAGTGGTTTTCACTATCAGGCCGGTCTTGCGTAATTCTGTTGCCGTATCTTCAATACGATTCGATTCCTTGAATGCCAGATTTTCAATATTTGTGATATGGGTCTGACCATTGGCAAAGGCAGCAACCACAGCTAATGTCTGCACCACATCCGGCATATCACCCATGTCAACGTCAACACCGACAAGTTGCTCTGGACCCTGACAATGAAAGCCCTGCTCGTCTGCCCAAAGTTTACAGCCCATCTGCTCGAGTACTTGGGTGAATTTTGCTTCACCTTGCAGAGATAACTCAGGCTGGTAATTTTGCAGGCAAATCTCACAGCCGTTGATGGCCGCGTAAGCCAGGAAATAGGAAGCCGATGAGGGATCAGTTGGTACCGATATACTGGTTGCCTGATAGATTTGTCCACCGGCGACCTTGAAGGTCTGATAATCATCACTGACTGCCACCTGGATGCCAAAAGTAGACAGCAAATCAATGGTCATGCTCAGATAGGGTTTGGATACTGGCTCACAGGTCAATTGAATCGTCAGACCCTTCTCTAGCTTGGCAGCGATAAGTAATAAGGCACTTATGTACTGACTGCTAATGGCGCCAGATATTGTGATTGTATCGGCCGTTATCGGACCTTTAATACGTGCCGGTAGCGTGTCATTTTCACTGGATTCGATTTGGACACCGGCATTTCTGAGCGCAGCGAATAGATCTGCCATCGGTCGGGTATTCATTTTAGCGCTACCATTCAAACTGACCCAATCATGACTCAGAGTAGCTACCGCAACGACAAAACGTGAAAAGGTACCACTGTGCGAGGTGTAAATCGTACCATCAGCGGCAGGATTTGAACCCTGTATTCCGCGACTGGTAAGGCGACCATCACTAAACTCAAAATGAGCACCGAGTTTTGACAGGCCTGCTTGTGCGGTCTGAATATCATCATTGGCTGGTACATTGTCAAACACACACTCACCTTCAGTCAGGGCCGCCAATATTAGCAAGCGATTGGCAATATATTTACTGCCCGGCAGACTGAGTGTTTTATCGGTAATGTTAGCGGGTGGGTTTATTGCGATCATAGACGTTACTTTACCGTTGCTGCCTTCATCTCAGCACTAAATTGTTTGAGATGCTCTGCTGCCTCAGGACCGTGTTCATGGATGATACGGATTACTGCCGTACCTGATATTACCCCTTTGAAATTGGCACCTATGGCATCTTTGACATGTTCAGGATTACTGATACCAAATCCCAATACAGCCGGAGGTGCTCCCTTGTCATGTAATTTCTCCAGCGTCTGAACTGGATATTGCACTGACTGATGATTACCAGTGACCCCCGGTCGACTGACGACATAGGTGTATCCACGACAGTGTTCGACCAATGTATCCAGGCTTTCATCGGTGGCATTAGGGGGTGCGATAAACACCGGATCGATTCCCTGACTCTGTGCAAATGGCACAAAATGAGTCGCCTCATTAACCGGTACATCGGCGATCAGAATCGAATCAACACCATTATCAGCTGCAATTTGATAAAACCGATCTATGCCAGGTTTAAATACCAGGTTTGCATACACCAACAGGCCAATAGGAATCTCTGGATTGTTATCACGAATGGTCTTAATGGCTGCCAGACAATCCGATACCTTGATACCCGATTCCAGTGCGATTCGAGCAGCATCTTGAATCACCGGACCATCAGCCACGGGATCAGAGAATGGGATCCCTAACTCTAAAGCATCCGCCCCGCTATCTATCATGGCTTGTATATCTGAGATACTTTGCTCAATGCTTGGATACCCCAACATCAGAAATGGAATCCAAGCCAACTCACCCTTCGCGTCTAAGGTCGCGAACATCTCTTCATAACGCCTGCTCATATCGAAATTCCCAGCTTTTCAAGTACGGTATTCAAATCTTTGTCACCCCGTCCAGACATATTGATGAGAAGTATCAACTTCTCCTCATCTGCAGGATGGTTCTTTGCCCGCTCGATGGCATAGGCCACTGCATGAGCCGATTCCAGTGCCGGAATAAGTCCCTCACTGCGCGTGACTTCAAGACTCGCTGATAAGGCGGCATCATCATTAACCGAGACATAGGTAGCACGACCTGTGCGTTGTAAGTGGACATGCTGTGGTCCTACCGCTGGGTAGTCTAAGCCGGCTGAAACTGAGAACGACTCATGAATCTGCCCTTCCTCATCCTGCAACACCTTGGTGATACAGCCTTGGAAAATACCCACATCACCCTGACACAGGGTTGCGCCATGGTGTGGCGTATCCTCTCCCTTACCTCCCGGCTCGACACCGATTAGTTTGACGTCCTCATCGGGAATAAACGCCTGAAAGATACCGATAGCATTTGAACCACCACCAACACAAGCAATCACCTCATCAGGCAAACGACCCGCTTGAGCAATAATTTGCTCGCGCGCCTCATCTCCGATTATGCGCTGAAACCGTGCCACCATGGCTGGGAAAGGTGCAGGACCTGCGACAGTACCAATCAAGTAATGCGTCGTTTCATAGGACGCGGTCCAATCTCGCAGCGCTTCGTTGATAGCATCTTTTAATGAGCTGGAGCCATTACTGACCGCCACCACTTCTGCCCCCAAGAGCTTCATGCGTTGAACATTGGGCTGTTGACGCACCACATCCTTGGCACCCATGTAGACTACTAATTCCATATCAAGCAGTGCACATACCATGGCACAGGCAACGCCATGCTGACCAGCGCCAGTCTCAGCAATAATTCTGTTCTTACCCATGCGTTGAGCTAATAATGCCTGAGCCAAGACCTGATTGGTTTTGTGGGCACCACCATGAAGTAAATCTTCACGCTTAAAATAAATATCCGCATTGCCATGCTTACTGAGGTTTTTACAGTGCAACATCGGCGTCGGTCTACCAGCAAAATCATTCAATAATCTGCTGAGTTCATCGAGGAAATCCTGATCATCTAAGGAGGCTTCAAATGCCTCTTTTAGCTGCTTTAAGGCAGGGACCAGAATTTCGGGCACGAACATGCCACCATACTGACCTGATTCTGGATCGCCAAAATAAAGGTTTTCATCTTGATTAATCATGTCGGGTTTTCACTTCTAATACATCAAATAACAGTTTTACTAGTGCCGGATCTTTCTTGCCAGCCTCGGATTCTACACCAGAGCATATATCGATACCCGCACGTCGCGTCCCAGATTTAAGAACATCTGAATCGACCTTGATTCCTCCGGCTATCAGGACATTCGCCCGTCCAAGCAAGGGAGTAAAATCTAAGTCGTCATGTGCTCGATGTTTGGGTTTGTCTACTAACACCTTAGCAACGCCACATTTCATCCAGTCATCAATCTCAGGTTGTAATTGATCAGCTGATGGATAATCGTCACTGGTATCTGAAGCTGTGATGGTTTTCCAGATTGCAGTGTTTGCGGATAATTGCTGGCGTAATGAGGCAATGAACTGTGGACTCTCAGAGCCGTGTAACTGGACCGCAGCGAAATCCAGCTGTTGGGCGGCCCTGATTATCTCCTCAGGGCTCTGATCCATAAACACACCTACCATGGAAAGTTGCGTATCAGTCATCCAGGTCACTGCCTGCTCTGGCGATTGGTAGCGTTTCGATTGAGGCGTCATGATAACGCCGCCCCAAGTCGCGCCACTGTCATAGGCCAATTTAGCGTCTGCCGAATTTGTTAAACCACAGACTTTGACTTCAGAGAATATCAAGGAGCGCAATGCCTGAGATAAATCACTCGATTGCATCATTGAAGTACCGATCAGATAACCATGAACCATGGAACTCAACGAGCGTAAATCCTGATAACTAGCAATCCCCGATTCGCTGATGATAATCCGATCAGAGGGAATCATCGGTGCCAGACGACGAGTGACATCCAAGTCTGTTTTCAGAGTATGTAGGTCACGATTATTAATGCCAATCATAGGCGCATCAAGCTCAATTGCGCGCTGTAATTCTGCTTCATCATGAACTTCGGTGAGCACAGCCATATTGAGCGATTTTGCTCGTTCATATGCTGCTAACCAGAAGTCGTCATCGACCACTGACATCATTAGTAGAATGCAATTAGCACCCAGTGCCCGGGCATGATTGATTTGTCTGAGATCAACAACAAAATCTTTCGCTAGTATCGGTAAATCAACAGCCTGTCGAACCGCCAGTAGATGAGCATCTTCACCAGCGAAATAATCCGGCTCTGTCAGTACCGAGATGCCCGATGCATAGTCGGCATACTTTCTGGCGATGACATCAGGGTGATAGTCTTGCGCCAACATGCCTCGCGAGGGCGATTTACGCTTACATTCAAAGATAAGGCCCTGCTGCGAGGCGCGTATAGAGTCGTACATTGAGCGCTCAGAAGGTTGCTCAGTATCAAGCCAAGTCTGGCTGTCCAGCAGACGCTTACGATTCTTCACTATTTCATCTAATACTGAGGCCATTATCACTAGTCTCTAATCACTCATCTCTACTCAAAATTCATTTTCTTGTTCTAACGGCAGCGCTCAACTGCGGTAATGATTTCATCGAGCTTTGCTCTGACCCGTTTCTCAGTCAGCGCCGACATGGCCATTTCAGTGGCCGTGCGTAAATCAGGCGCCTTATCGGCCAACCAAATAATCGCCGCCGTATTGATCGCCACGGTAGCTAGCTTCGCTTCATCGGCAACACCATCAATAACCGCGTTGAAAACATCGAGCGCGTCGTCATTGCCAAGTTGAATTGATTGTAAGGGTTGTTTGTTAACGCCGAAGTCTTCGACAGTGAGAGTCATCTGTGTCATGTCTTGTTGAGTGACGTATATTGCTTCTGTGGCATCATGAATAGCCACTTCATCTAATCCAGAGCCATATACCACCAGTCCTTTACGACAACCGATCCGTTGTAACACTTCAGCCATAGGCTTAAGTAACGCACGGTCACACACGCCCATTAACTGAACCGGAGGCGCAGCTGGATTAGCCAAAGGGCCCGCCAGATTGAATATTGTCGCCGTGGCCAGCGTTTTGCGAACTGGCATAACACGCCCCACGAGTGGGTGAAATGCCGGTGCGAATATGAAAGCAAAGCCTGTTTGGTTGAATACGGTAGATAACTGCTCCGGACTGAGGGCAAGATCGAAACCAACCCGCTCAATAATATCCGCGGAACCCGAGGGTGATGATGAGGCTCTATTACCATGCTTCAAGATCGGTACACCACAGGTAACCGCGGTTAAAGCTGCGGCTGTCGAGACATTAAATGTGCCCAAACCATCACCTCCAGTTCCGGCGCAATCGGCGAATATAGCATCGGGTTTGTCGATTTTGACAGCACGTTCGCGCAACATACTCACTAAGGTAGCTATTTCCACTCCGCTTTCACCACGCATTTTCAAGGCTGTGAGAGCTGCTGAAATTTCAATATCATTCAACGCTCCGCCAAGCATCGACTCAAATAGTGCTTCAGCGTCAGTGACATCGAGTGACTCACCACCTAACAGTTGTTTAATTTGCTGACTCATACTTATTTCCTCTTAAATGCGCGTGCACTATTCACTAAATTCTGCAGTAGTTGCTGACCTGCAACGGTCAAAATCGACTCTGGGTGGAATTGCAACCCATAGAGACTTAAACCTTCACTCGCCACGGCCATCGGCACATCATCTGACATTGCCGTAACCGTTAACTCCTCTGGCACATCTCGCGCTGACAAGGAGTGGTATCTGGCGACTTTCATCGGACTGTTGAGGCCGGCAAATATCCCGGTCGCATCATGGGTCACTAATGAACTCTTACCATGTACGACAGCCGCGAACTGACCGATCGAGCCACCCAAAGCCTGAACAATAATCTGATGGCCCAAACAAATACCACCAATAGTCACTTTACCCATCAATTGTTTCACTACATCCAGACAACAACCGGCAGTATCGGGATTTCCCGGACCGGGTGAAATTAGTAGCATGTCCATTTGCCCTGTTTCATATAGCTCAGTGATGGTCTCAACTGAGGCATAGTTTTGATAGGTCAGAATGTCGCAGTTCAGTCGATTAAGTTCATCGACCAAATTAAACGTAAATGAATCACGGTTATCGATCAGCACAACCTTCAATGGCTGCTCAGTCATCACATCATCAGTCATCGCCCTGCTCCATCTCATTAACCAGATTTATCGCACGCAAGACTGAACTGGCTTTCAATTCGGTTTCAACCACTTCCATTTCAGGAATCGAGTCATACACAATGCCAGCACCGGTGGTTATCTTGGCTTGTCCGTCTTGAACCAGTGCCGAACGGATAACAATCGCAGTATCCATATCACCCGCTGCAGTAAAATATCCCACTGCCCCACCATAAGTGCCTCTGCGGCGCTGCTCGACTTCACTAATGAGTGTCATAGCCTCTGCTTTGGGTGCGCCTGAGAGGGTACCCATGTGGAAACATGCCTGACAGGCGTGATAGGCATCGAGATGATCGGATAGTTCGGCATCGACGCGGCTTACCATGTGCATGACCGATGCATAACGATATATGGCCATTAATTCGCTGACATAGCGACTGGCCGGAACCGCAATCCGCGCCAGATCATTACGCGCCAGATCCACCAGCATCAGGTGCTCTGCCAATTCTTTTTCATCTAATTTCAGATCGGCTTCCAGACGCGCATCTAATTCAAGATTAATTGAACCATCGGGATTACGTCCGCGTCCACGTGTGCCCGCAATGGGCATAATAGAAATGGTGCGATCAGCACTGTTAAAGCGCAAACTAGACTCAGGTGAAGCACCGAATAAGGTGTATTGTCCGAGATTTAGATAGAACTGGTAAGGGCTGGGATTTTGTTTCGCCAGTACGCTATATGCCAGTTCGGTATTACCACATGACAACTCAAATTCACGACTGATAACTGCCTGAAAGATACGCCCTTGATCAATGCCCTCTTTCAATGCCGCAATCTGCTCCATGAAGATAGCTTTGTCTGGTGTCACTGATATTTGATCGAAATCAATGTCCTGTTGTTGGGCGACGTTAATATCCAATGCCGGTGCTGGATTATTGACAACCTTTTCGATACTCGCCAAACGGCCTCGAGCTCGGGCAAGCTCTGCCTCATTCTGCTGCTCACCAAACAACAGTTGTCGAATTTCTGTGCGACGCGCCTTGCCATCAATGACAATTTGACTCTCAGCAAGCAAGAACAGATAGTCTGGGAAATCACCTTCGGGTAGTTCCGGCAATGAATCCAGCATGTTGACATAATCATAGCCAACCACACCGGCGAGAATGAGTTTCTCTTTATCATGAGTCTGGTCTGCTCCCAGAATTTCGAGGATCTGCCGCATGGCATCGAGGCTCGTCAGCCGCACAACGCGCTTTGCCTCTTCAACGACCATTCGGGTATCAGGATAGGTTAACTGGATACTACTTTCAGCTACTTGCATCTTGACTGCGCCATCATGGTCATTAAAACCTGCAGCTAAAAGTTTCATTGCCGCAGTGCCGTTATCGGTCAAGGCCTGTATGCTAACTTCCTGACCTCGCGCCTCAACTTTCAGCGCTGATTCTAGAAATAAAATCGATTGCTGTTTGCCGTTATGTCCTGGCTCTGAAGATTCAAGGAGTAGGCGATATTCCGGATTGCTCAGATCGCGACACGACTGAAACAGTGCCATGGCATCGGGACTAGCCTCCAGTCGGCGACTGATAATTTGAAACCCTTCGCTCATGAAAGCGTTCTCCCGCTAGCGTGAACAAATGGCGTGATCTGTTGCATGAGTTCGGTAAATTCGGCAATTGTTAGTTGTTGATGGGCGTCGGACTTAGCCTCACTCGGGTTCGGATGCACCTCAACAATGAGACCATCAGCACCTGCAGCAACGGCGGCTTTCGACATGGGTACAATCAGGTCTTTCACACCCGTTCCATGGGATGGATCAACAATAATGGGTAAATGTGAACGTTTTTTGATGTAAGCAACCGCATTCAAGTCGAGCGTATTGCGCGTCGCTGTCTCATAGGTGCGAATG
>CAZLIR010000016.1:1958-17100 GCA_964559635.1 uncultured Enterobacterales bacterium | reverse complement strand
GATGCAAAGACAAGGGATGCCACGTAACGAAAAAGTGAAATCTAGCGTTAACGAATATTATGTACTTAGTAAGAGTTTCTCAAACGCAACATCAATAAATTCAAATTACCCCTACCGAGAGTTAGTCAGGCAATTAATGCCATCTAAATCACACAGTGTATTGTGGGAAGCATGCCTCGAAGTCGATGCTGTTGGCTTAGAGATCCTAATTCATGATTGTCCTCAGGGATTATCTGATCAAGAAATAGACATAATATTAGAAAGATTTAAAACCACACCGCTATTGAAGGATTACATGAACCACTGGGTCGGGATGCAATATCCTTGGAGAAAGTATTATTTAATTGAGATTGAAGCCGGTTTAAAAACAATCAATGTGATCGAACAAGCACTGATTGATCCTCATTGATTACATAGTCTTCGTCAGATTTGCCACACAACGCTCATGCAATTTAATCTCTATTGCCGTTGGACTTATTGAATCTAACAGGATAACTTGTGTCATACGATTGACTGAGTTCGAGACCCAAACGAGTGCCTGAATTTACCGTACTTGAAAAACCACAAATCCAGCGTTTCTTACCTGAACCGAGTGAGATCATTGCTGCTTTGGAAACTGGTTATATTAGTTATGAGAATGATCAGTCAATTATCCCAGAGGTCGGTTACCTGCCGCTTGAGCAAGGTGAAGTCCATATTAAATATGGCAGAATTCAAGGTGAGGAAATTGCGGTTGTTAAAATAGCCTCAGGTTATTATGGTCCCAAATTAGCCAATCAATCCTCCTCTTCCAGCTGTAATCTGGTATTAAATTCAACAACGGGTCAACCGCTGGGCATACTCAATGATGAGGGACTGTTGACTGACATCAGAACAGCTATAGCAACCATCGTGGCCAGTAAACGTATTTACAAAAAGGGCGATATTTATGGCGTAGTTGGCGGTGGTGGACAAGCCTATTATCAGTCTGTGTATGCTAAAGAGTACCTTGGCCTCTCGAATATCAGCATCTATGTCCGTCGTGATGAGCAATTTAATGCGCTTAAATCCAGGCTGGCTGAGCATGGCATTGAATTAACTAGAATGAGTACTCTCAAGGCGTTATGCAAAACATGCGATATCATCACCACGGTCACTCCGGCAAAAGAACCGCTCATCTGCTCGGACTGGTTAAAACCTCGGGTTCATATCAACGCTGTTGGCTCTGATTCGCCAAATAAAAGAGAGCTCGCTGAGGATGTCATCATGGGCGCAGATCTGATCATTGCCGACTCTCTTCAGCAGTGCTTTGATCACGGCGAATTACAATACTTTGAAGCAACGAATTTAAATGACAAGGTCATATCGCTTGGGCAATGGCTTCAGACTCCGGTAACAGAGAGTCATGGTAGAACCATTTGTGACTTTACCGGTGTGGCTATATGTGACATTCAAATCAGCAAGCTTGTATGGCTGAGTTATCTAGCTAGTTTGTAACAACCTCATGCATTTACTTGATAATCCCATTCGCTCCGAGCAGTTACTGGAAAAGACGGTGGCTATAAAGCATCGTTTTTATGCTTCTTCTTCAGAGCCACTGGATAATCAGGAATTGCTAGATTGGACAGTTGCGAATGGCGATCAGGAACTGGTGGATCGATTTCACGCGCATTCACTCGGCTATGCTGAAAATGGTGGTAGCCACGATATCCGTGCTGAGATTGCCACACTCTATGATCAGCGGATATCAGCAGATAACATCGTGGTGTTTCCGGGTGCTCAAACTGGTATGACATTGACCACTATGGCACTGCTTCACCCCGGTGATCATGCGATCGTTGTGACACCCAGTTATCAGTCACTAGAAGAGGGGATTAAGTACGCTGGAGCTGATGTCAGCCGCGTCGGCTTAACGCCTGAGAATGATTGGCAAGTTGATGTCAATGCCGTGGCAGCAGCGATTAAACCAAATACCAAGTATCTGGTATTTAACGATCCGCATAATCCATCGGGTGCACTGATGACCGCCGAGATTAAAACCACGCTGGTTCAGCTTGCTGAGGAACACGGCTTGCATATATTCTCTGACGAGGTGTACCGGCTACTGGAACTCAACCCGGATGACCGATCAGCATCCATCGCAGAAATGACCCCTTGTGGTCTTGCACTCGGCACCATGGCCAAACCGTGGGGTGCGGGAGGATGTTGTATTGGCTGGATTGCCTGTCAAGATGCTGAGGTGATCGACAAGCTACGTAAAGCGCAGCACATGTTTGCCGTCTGTGTATCACGGGCAGGTGAGATTCAGGCGCAAATGGTGATCCGATCCAGTGCTAAAATCATTGCCCGTAATATGGCGATCATTCATGAGAATTTGGCATTACTTGATGATTTTTTTGCAGCGTATGCCGATCTGTTTGAGTGGCATCGACCGCAAGCGAGTGGTACCGGATTCGTGAAATTTAAAGGACCATTATCTGCGGATGAACTGGCGGAGCAATTACTTGATGCGGGGATATTGGTCTTTCCGGCATCCATTTTTGATTGCGATGACAGTCAGCAACAGTATTTTCGTATTGGCTTCAGTCGCCGCACCATGCCCGCGGCACTAGAGGCCTTTAAAAAGTTTATAGATTCGAGAAGAACGAGGTGGTTATCTTGAGTGTGAATGACATTATTCCTAATTTTAGTGATGCACAGATTCTGGATATCATCAAACGTTATTACGGCTTGGTGGGAACCGTAAAGCCCCTCGTATCCTATGAGGATCAGAATGCGCTTATAACCACAGATGATGATAAATTTGTTCTGAAAATTTCTAATATGAAGTGGCCGCTGACGTTTATTCAGACACAAATTGATGTGCTAAAGCATTTGGCAAGTGCAGCACCTCATTTGGCTTTCCCAAGTACTGTAGCGACCTTGGATGGTAGTGAGTTATTTGAAGTTGATGGCTTTATCGTGCGAATGCAGACCTATCTGGAGGCCGATATATTCACTGATGTGCCAAAGAGTGAGGCACTATACGCTGATACGGGACGTTTTCTTGGGCAAATGTCGCATGCGCTAACATCATTTCACCCCCAACATCATGAGGGCTCTGATCCGCTCTGGAAACTCGATAATGTGATGAGTTGTAAGCCATATATTAAGTATGTTCAGGATGAAGAGGTGCGCGATCGCATGGCGCGAATATTTGCGGTGTATGAGGAGAAGGTGTTACCTAAGATCCCTCATCTGCGTAAAGCGATTATCCATGGCGATGCTAATGAGCAAAATTTTCTGGTATCCCCAGAACAGCCAGATAGGATATGTGGTCTGATCGACTTCGGAGAACTGCAACTTGGTTCTCAAATAAATGATCTGGCAATTATGTTGGCCTACTGCTTAATGGGGGAGAGCAATATCGCGATGGCGGCAAATGCGATCATTGAGGCCTATGACAGAGAATTCAAAATATTGGATGAGGAGCGAGAAATCCTGTTTCATCTAATGGCAATGCGCGTCGTGGTTTCAGTGAGCATGTCGGCATATAACTCCAGCCTTCAACCAGATAATGAATATTTGCTTGTGACAGCCAAGCCAGGCAAGGATCTTCTTGAGCGTCTCGAACAACAGAACTTTATCGATATTTAGAGGTGATAATGCGCTTCAAATTACCCTGGTCTAAACGACACAAGAAAGTCACCGGTGGGTTACCGTATAGCTTCTCAAACTCTTATGCTGAACCGTTAACCAGTGCTGAGTTGATTGAGCTGTCGAAGGCTAATGGTGATCAGGCTATTGTTGATGAGTATTTTAATCATTCGCTGGAATATACCGCTAATGGTGGTAGTGCAGATTTACGTGAAGCCATCGCCGCACTGTATGGTCCCGCTATTGGTCCTGAAAACATACTGGTATTCTCTGGTGCACAAGCAGCGATCTCCACCATGGCCTTTGCCTTATTGGATGAGGAGACTCATAGCATTGTATTTACTCCTGGCTATCAGTCTGTGCAGGAGGCGCCGTACTTTGCTGGGAGTCAGGTCACTAAAATCAGCTTGCGTTATGACAATGACTGGCGCATAGATTTAGATGAGGTGGCGGCCGCCATTCAACCTAATACAAAGTACATTGTGGTGAATCAGCCGGCTAATCCCACTGGAACATTGATGACTGCAGAGGAGCAGTCCAGACTGGTCCAACTCGCACAAGACAATGATATTTATGTGCTCTCTGATGAAGTGTATCGTCTTATTGAGCATACCGAAGATGTGCAAATTCCAGCCATGGCGGATATCTACCATCGGGGTACAAGTATTGTCACCTTATCAAAACCATGGGGCGCTTGCGGTGTGACCATTGGTTGGATTGCAACACAGGATATGCAATTGCTTGATACACTATCCGACATTCAATATTTTGGTACTGCTTGCCCGAGTCGGGCCAGTGAATTACTGGCCATCATGACATTGCGTAACAGCGATGCTATTTTGCAAAAAAACATCGCCATCATTAAAACCAATATGGCGTTGCTCGATCAATTTTTCGACGACTACCATGCCTATTTCGAATGGGTTAGACCCAACGCTGGAGCGGTTGGCTTTGTTAAATTTAAAGGGCCTTGGGATACCGACAGATTAGGATTAGAGCTGGCCAAGGTAGGAATATCTATCAAACCGGCTTATGTCTTTAGTGAGCAAGTCACTGAGGCGGTTGATTTCTTCCGACTTGGTTATGGCGAGCGGAAAATGGCAGCGGCTCTGGAGCAACTTAAGCAATTCATTGAACGACATAAAGCAGAATGGCAACAGCAAATGCGTTAGTTACGTTATGAAGTGTTACAAATAATCCATATATCTAGGCGTTTCGCGCCCAGTCAGCCCCTTCAAAACAGTAAATATTTAGTTTATTCTTTTCCTCCACATTCACTCTGCAACAAGAAGAAAGTCCACTATGAGTAGAAAACATTATTTAGCCCTAGCTATATCTACTGCCATTGCAATGGCAGGTTGTAGCCAGGCTCCAGAAGAAACAAATACCGCCGAAACTGAATCCACTGCACAAACTGAGGTGGCAGACACAACACCTCAAGCCGCACCTGAAATAGGTTCATGGGGATTTGATTTAACCGGCATGAACACCGAGGTACACCCCGGTAATGATTTTAACAAGTATGCTAATGGCCAATGGCTTGATACCAAAGAAATACCCTCTGACAGAGCACGTTGGGGTATTTTTGATAAGCTTAGAGAACGCTCTACTGAGCAGGTCAATGTGATCATTGATGATCTTGAGCGAACCGAGGCAGCGCCTGGCACTTTAGAGCATAAGGTGGGTTCGTATTACTCAACATGGATGAACGTCGAGCAGATCAATGCCAAGGGTATTGCGCCACTGCAGCCATTGCTGGATCCTATTGCAGCAATTGAGGATCATGCCGGAGTGCTTGATCAAATGGCCAGTCTGCACACAAGCTCACCGTTTGGTTTAGGTATTCTTCCAGATCCTGCCGATACCACACGCTACACCATTTTCGCTTCACAGGCGGGTTTGGGTTTACCGGATCGCGACTACTACCTTAACGAAGAAGCGCGATTTGCTAATTACCGTGAGGCTTACGCAGACTATATCGAGCAAATATTCACATTGGCTGGTATTGAGGGTGGCGAGGCAAAGGCAGCAGCAATCATTGCGCTGGAAACGCAGCTTGCTCAGTCGCACTGGACCAGAGCAGAAAGCCGCGATATCAAGAAAATTTATAACCCCATGTCGCCGGACAAATTGGCAGAGATGGCGCCTGAGCTAGACTGGAAAAAGGTGCTTGCTAATTTGGGCTTACAGGACATGCAAAGCATCATTGTTGCCCAACCAAGTGCTCTGCAAGCGGCAGCAAAAATCTTTAAGGAAACTGATGTAGAGGTCTGGAAAGACTACATGACGTTTCACATGATCTCTGATAATGCCAGCTACCTATCAAGCGATTTTGATGATGCCCGTTTCAATTTCTTCAGCAACACACTGCGCGGTATCGCTGAGCAGCGCGAGCGTTCTCGAAGAGGTTCTGATCTGGTCAATGCCAATCTTGGTGAAGCTGTCGGGAAAATCTATGTCGATAAGCACTTTGGCATGGCGGCTAAGAATGAGATGGATAAGCTGGTTAAAAACCTGACTGTGGCATTTGAACAGCGTATTAAAGACAACGCCTGGATGGATGATGAGACCAAGCAGGAAGCGCTCGGTAAATTGTCGACCTTTGAACCGAAGGTGGGATTTACTAACAAATGGACTAATTATGATTCACTTGAGATTGTTGAAGGTGACATGGTCGGTAATACAATTCGCATGCGTGAGTTTGGCTGGCTACGTCAACTGGAAGAATTAAAGGGTCCGGTTGATCGTGAGCGATGGCCATATCCGCCGCAAACTGTGAATGCCTCATATAATCCGCTGATGAACCAAATCACCTTCCCAGCGGGTATCTTACAACCGCCATTCTTTGATCTGCATGCCGACCCAGCCATTAACTATGGTGCAATTGGAGGCGTAATTGGTCATGAAATTGGTCATGGTTTTGATGATCAGGGTCGTCGTTTTGACCAAAACGGTAAGATTCGTGACTGGTGGTCAGCCGCCTCTGATGAGAACTTTAAATTGCGCTCAGACAAGCTAGTGGCTCAGTATGATCAGTACTCACCTATCGAGGGCATGAATGTTAATGGACGATTGGCACTTGGTGAGAATATCGGCGACTTGGGTGGCTTGGAAATGGCCTACGCTGCTTACCAGTTATATGTGAAGGAAAATGGCGAACCGCCGGTCATAGATGGATTTACCGGTACGCAACGCTTCTTTTTAGCATGGGCTCAGGTATGGCGCGGTAAAATGCGTGAAGATGCAATGCGTCAGCAACTCACAACGGGGCCGCACAGTCCGCCGCAATACCGTATCAATGGTGTTGTTCGAAACATGGATGCTTGGTATGACGCCTTTGGTATTTCTGAAGAACATGAACTCTACCTGCCACCAGAAGAGCGTGTCTCAATTTGGTAAATGCTTAAAGATCTCAAGCCCAGGATTGCTGGGCTTGAGTGTCTAATTTAACTGGAAATGTTAATAAGCTAGTGGTTGTACTGTTTTTTATTCTGGTAGCTGCCAGAATCATAGTCAGGATAGGCAGCTGAGCGCATCACATCAGCAACAATCTTGTAAACCGTTACCCAGGCCTGTTTTACTTCGGGCGTGAAGTCATCTTCCAGACCAACTGATAATGCATATAGAAGGGCGTTACCAACCGGAGTATAGTCATCAATCTTAACGCCATACTCAAGGTGTTTCGTTGCAATACCCTCCAACACAGGTACCAATGTATCTAGATTATCAAGCCCCTTAACTGCGACGCCTAGTGTGGTCATTAACATATCCCCTTGAGTCGTCATATCGCCCTTAAAAAGGGGCTTTAATGAGGGGTCGTACTCAAATAGTTTGGTGTAGAAAATGTCGGCAGCGGTGGCGGCAATGGGTACTACTTTCTGGAAAGTATCCTGTACCAGTTGTTTCTGAGTTGGCGTTAGACTCATCATAAACCTCAACTTAGTTTTTGTTGTTGTATAAACTAAGTCTAGTCACGATGAAATATATTACAAATACTGGTTTTACAGCGCTTCTGTACTAAGCTTATATTAGGGTCGTTACAAAGGAATAGACGAATAGTATAATTAGCGCATTACTTAGTTATTCCTCTAAAAACATATCATGGAAAGCAAGCTCAAACTGGTGAAGAATACTCTCGGAGTAGTGGTAACTGTATTCTTTGCAGCATCAATTATCTCTTGGATATGGAGTAATCAAAATATTTATGTCCTCCAAGAGGATACTCCTGTACTCAGTCTCTTTACTTCGATAAATTTTCTTCTGTTATTTTTCGTTAGATTTTTCTTAACGGATAATAATTATCTGGTTCAGAAAAAACATATGCCTGTCATGTTTATTCTGTGCACACTGATTTATTTACTATCGGCATTACAGCTATTGATGCATGTAAGTAATATGTCACAGCTATTCGGTTACGTTATTTCTTCTGTGCCGACGCTAATCATATTCATTTTGTTCGCATCATACGAACTGTATTCAAAAGTAAAAAATGATGTGACTTTATTGTGCGATACGTTTTTGTTCGTTGGTATTTTATGGTCCTACCTAGCGATATGTGGCTATCTTTTCAATGCCTATTTTCTTACGGGAATGTTGGCAGAGGACAACAGAATCGGCCTGAGCTTGCCTACGGCGTTGGGATTTAGTTTATATTCGTTAGTCGTAGCACTATCAGATAAGTCGACATTAACTAAAAAACTATACAGTCGTGTTCCATGGACTCGAAAATTCATCATTATGTCGATTATCGGCTTGGTATTCATTCCTTGTAGTTTAATCGTGATACTGGAAATGACGTCGATTACCAGAGAAGATTATGCAACGCTTTACTACATATTTTCCTTGTGGGGTTTAACATTTTTACTGTATTACATCGCGTTCATAAAAATGGTCTCCAAAACTCATGCCCATGTTCAGGCCATATGTTCATACACCAAGCAACTTAAAAGTGCTGATGGTGAATGGATACCAATAGAGAAGTTTTTCTCTGAGTACTATGGTATCGATTTATCTCATAGCTTATCACCTGAGGGTATTCAAGTTGCGAAAGCAAAAGCTCACGAAGAGGGCGAGGAGTTTATTGGTTAGATTTATTTTTTCTTTTGTCTCTAACTTGATAAGAATTACCGGGTCCGCGTTTAAGCTCAAATAAGTCGATAGCTTTTATTAAACTACTCAAATTCTTGAAGCCATAATTACGGGTATCAAAGGATGTTTTATTAGAGATGTGTGAGCCAACTGGACCCAAACCTGCCCAACCATCCTCCTCCTCAGTAGCAGCGATTGCTTGACGAAGTAGATTAATTAAGCGCGTATCCGATTTGATATTTTTATTCGAGGTTTGATTCGCTGTCTTTCCTGTCTTGGCTTGTTCAAGAAACAAAAACTTTGAGCAGGCATTCACAAATGGCATAGGTGTTTTTCGCTCCCCGAACCCAATCACCACTTTTCCTTCAGCAAGCGCTCTGGTTACCATAGGTGTAAAATCAGAATCTGATGAAACAAAACACATCACATCGATGTCTTTGGTGTACATCACATCCATCGCATCAATGACCATGGCTATATCTGAAGCATTTTTGCCTTTGGACAAATCATATTGTTGGACTGGTTGAATAGCATACTCATGTAGCAGCGATTCCCAGTCCTTTAAGGTACGTTTCTTCCAGTTGCCGTATGCCTTTCTTATCGTGACTACGCCATACTTAGCAACCTCATCCAGTACCATTTCAAATTTGCTTGCGGGGGCGTTATCGGCATCAATAAATAGCGCAATTTTTTGTTTTAAGGAATCCATGCTTATTTACCTTGAACTGAGCAGTTCTTTGAATAATTCAACAAGATAGCAGTTAATACGTGAAAATACCAAAGAGCATCCCATCTCATTTGGCCCTGGCCATACAGCCGATTACGGCTAGTTCGCTATGTATTATGGGAAATTATTCAGTATTGGACATCTTTGTTGTAAAAAGTTAACGTATCTTTCACTGTGATTGTCCTAGATCGCATGTCTCAAACAGATAACAGGTTAGATTCGCAATGAAAAAGTTCACCGCCGCTGCATTTATTTCTCTTTTCACTATATCAACCATTGCAGAAGTTACCCCGGAATGGGTTCGCTACCCTGCAATCTCACCCGATGGAATGAACGTTGCCTTCACCTACAAAGGCGATATCTATCGGGTATCTATAGATGGGGGAGAAGCTAAAAGATTAACCGTTGATCAGGCTCATGAATATAGGCCAGTCTGGAGCAAGGATGGTACTAAAATAGCTTTCGCCTCGGCACGACACGGCAATTTTGATGTGTTTGTCATGGCCGCTGAAGGTGGCCCTTCGACACGCCTGACCTACCATTCTGGTGATGAGGAGCCCTATACATTTAGTCAGGATGATCAGAGCGTCCTATTCAAAGGTCTGCGCATGGATCTCGCCTCACATCGGCAATACCCTACCTTAAGACAGGCCGAACTCTATTCCGTACCGACTTCAGGTGGGCGTGTTGACCAAGTACTTACCGTACCTGCGGAAGATGTACAGATAAGCGCCGACAATGAGACGTATATCTATCATGATAATAAAGGCTTCGAAGACCCCTGGCGTAAACACCATAAATCAGCCATAGCCAGAGATATTTGGCAATATGATAGTCGAAGCGGTCAGCATACAAAATTAACGTCGTTTGATGGCGAGGACAGAAACCCTGTTTATGCCGATGATGGTCAGCATATCTACTACCTGAGTGAACAAAATGGCTCGTTTAATGTCCATAAAATGTCACTGGATGCGCCTTCTGAGTCAACTCAAATAACACAATTTAACACCCACCCCGTGCGCTTCTTATCACAGGCTAATAACACTCTGGTATTTACCCATCATGGTGACCTGTATCGTGTCAATAACGAAGGGGATGCCGAGAAAATAGCCATTAGTATTCGTGCACAGGACATAGGCGATAACCAAAAAATGATGGCCGTCGACGGCGATATCTCATCCATAGCGATTTCTCCCGATGGTAAACAAGTTGCCTTTATCTCCCGAGGTGATGTTTTCGTGACCTCGCCTGAAGGCAAGTTCACCAAGCAGATTACCAATACTCCGGAGCGAGAAAACTTTGTGTCATTTTCAACGCAAGGCGACTCGCTGATTTACGCAGCGCAAAGACAAGGGCAGTGGGGTATTTATCAGACCAGTAAAGTTCGCAAGGCAGAGCCTTTTTTCTATGCCGCGACATTGTTCAAAGAAGTGCCGTTAGTGACAGGCGAGGTGGATTATTATCAGCCGAAAATGTCTCCGGATGGCAAAAAGCTTGCGTATATCGCCGATCGGCGTGAGCTTCGAGTACGGGATTTAAAAACCCAAAAGGACACCACGTTGGTTGGGCGAAAAGACACCATTCATATGCGAGACGGTGATCAGAATTTTAATTGGAGTCCGGATAGCAAATGGATCGTTTTTGAGTATGGCAGGTTATTGAATAACTCTGATATTACATTGCTTGATGCGTCTGGTAAAAAACCTATGAAACCCCTGATTGCAGACGGCTTCTATGATGTTAATCCGCAGTGGCTGAGTAATGGTGAGCAAATTACATGGATGAGCAATCGTGATGGCTTACGTAGTTATGCCACAAGTGGTCGAACACAATACGATGTTTACTCGGTGTTCCTTACCCAAAAAGCCTGGGATAAATTTAACCTCAATGAGGACGAATATAAGTTAACACAGGCGATCGAAGAGGCTAATAAGCCGAAAACTGATAAGGATGATAAAAAGAAAAAAAATAACAAGAAGAAGGATAAGAAAGAAAGTAAAAAGAGCACTAGTCCAGTAAAGATTGAGTGGGAGAATTTAGACAATCGTATCGCTAAATTAACCATCCACTCTTCTGCTCTAGCCGACGCAGTGCTCAGTAAAGATGCTGAAACCTTGTATTACTTATCTCAGTTTGAAGATAAGTATGACTTATGGGAAACCAACCTTCGTACCAAAGAAACGAAAAAGAAAATTCCCTTAAAAACCGATCGTGGTTCATTGCTGTGGGATCCGAAAATGGAAACGCTCTATCTTGTCAGTAGTGGCAAGATCCGCAAATTAGATCTAGAAAAAGGTAAAGCCGAGGCAGTGGCTGTCAGTGAGCGCATTGCGGTTGATACCAGCGCGAGACGTTTGGCTGAGTTTGATCAAGTCTGGCATCGAACAGCTGAGGTTTTCTATGAGCCAACTTATCATGGTCTCGACTGGGACATGATGAGAGCGGAATACCGAAACAAAGTTAGCCACGTGGGAAATGACTATGAGTTGGCAGAGCTACTCGCTGAAATGCTCGGCGAATTGAACGTTTCTCACTCGGGAGCTCGTTATACGCTATCTTCGCCTGATGCTGACGCGACCGCGGTACTGGGTGTGTTTCACGACTACCAACATCAGGGCGCGGGCATAAAAATTACTGAAGTGATCAAGGGTGGGCCACTGGATAAAGCCGCTATTAAAGTGAACGCGGGCATGATCATTGAAAAGATCGATGGCGTGGCGATTGATAACAGCATGGATTGGCACCAATTGTTGAATCACAAGGCGAACAAGTTTGTATTGTTGGATATCAGTGATGGCGAGAACAAAAAGCGGCAGCAAATTACGATTAAGCCGATGAGCATTCGTGATCAATCCCGCCTTCTGTACCAGCGATACATCGATATTAATGCACAAGAGGTGCTGGACAAGAGCAACGGGCGTCTGGGCTATGTCCATATCCCCGGTATGAGTGACGGACCTTATCGTCGAGTACTCAACGACATGTTAGGTAAGTATTATGACAAGGAAGGTATGATCATCGATACACGCTTCAATGGTGGTGGTGATTTGGTTGCCGATTTAGTGATGTTCTTCACCGGTGAACCGTTTCTGACCTATGCCACCCACGACAAGGTAGTTGGTGGAGAGCCAACATCGCGCTACACAAAGCCCGTGTTGTCATTGTTTAATGAGTCGATGTATTCTGATGGTCATTGTTATGCCAGTGGTTTTGTTGATTTAAAGGTCGGTAAGTCTGTCGGTATGCCAGTACCAGGAACATGCAGCTTCTCAGGTTGGGAGCGTCTACCCTCGGGTATTCGATGGGGTATCGTACCGGTCAGTGCCAAGAATAAAGCTGGCGAGTGGCTGGAGAATAATCAGGACTACCCAGACATCATCATAAAGAATCAACCAGGTGTCATTGATTTTGGTCGCGATGAGCAACTTGAAAGGGGTATCAAAGAATTACTTAATCAGTTAGCAATGTAAGTCGGACATGTGAATCAGTGTAATAAATGATCAGAAATCCAATCTTACCGGGTTTTAATCCTGACCCATCGATAATCAAAGTCGAGGATGATTTCTACATTGCTACATCGACATTTGAGTGGTACCCCGGTGTGCAAATTCATCACTCCAAGGATTTAAAAAACTGGAAACTCTGCTCACGTCCTCTAAATCGAAAAGCGTTATTGGATTTAACCGGTGTCAATGACTCTTGCGGGGTTTGGGCGCCATGTCTTAGCTATTCTAATGGCCGCTATTATCTGATCTACACCATTGTTAATCGATTCAATGGTGACTTCAAAGATACACATAACTACCTCACAAGCTGTGATTCGATAAACGGCCAATGGCAGGATCCAATATATTTGAATAGCAGTGGTTTTGATCCCTCATTGTTTCATGATGATGACGGGCAAAAGTGGTTATTAAATATGGTCTGGGATCACCGGTCTGGTCGAAATAGGTTTGGTGGTATTTATCTGCAAAGGTTTGATACAGAGAAAAAGTCTTTGGTGGGGGAAGTAAAAAATATATTTAAGGGTACAGATTTAGGTATTACAGAGGCACCGCACCTATATAAAAGAAACGGCTATTACTATCTCATGACCGCTGAGGGTGGGACTGGATATAACCACGCCATAACCATGGCTAGATCACGAAATATTGATGGCCCCTATGAAGTTGATCCCAACGGTTATTTGCTAACAACTAAAGATGATCCAGACAATAAATTACAGCGTTGTGGACACGGTGATTTTGTTGAGTTGGATAACGGCCTAGTCTATGTAGTTCACTTATCTAGTCGACCGTTATCTGGTACAAAACGCTCTCCAATGGGGCGAGAGACGTCAATCCAAACGGCTGCCTGGACTAGTGATAACTGGCTCAGGCTTGATGCTAAATCCGGAGATGGTAAACCAATGGAATTTGTCGCCCAGCCCTATGAGCAAGAACAACCGGGTGAGATAAATAATTCACATCATAAATTTAACATGACCACGCTACCCATTGAGTTTCAATGGTTAAGGACACCGGACATAGATGAAATATTCAGCTTGTCAGACAATCCGGGCTTTTTACGACTATATGGCAGAGGATCTATCGGCAATCAATTTATCCAATCGTTGGTAGCCAGAAGACAGGAGCATTTCAACTTTGAGTGTGAAACATCAATTGATTTTGAGCCTACAAACTTTCAACAAATGGCCGGGTTAGTCAATTACTACAACGCTCATAAATTTCACTACCTATACATTTCCATTAATGATAAAGGAGAAAGAATTCTCGATGTCATGAGTTGTTTAGGTGATCAATCAACTAGTGCTACTTTCCCCTTAACAGCTAAATTAAAAGGTTCAGAAAACTCGATAGTGCTGCCAAAATCTGGAACAATTTATCTCAAATGTCAGGTTAGAGGGGCCGAGCTAGTTTACTTTTGGGGATCTTCTCAGGACGTTTGGCACTCCGTCCCAATTACGTTAGATTACTCAATCCTATCCGATGAGGCCGGGTCAGGCGAGGGCGCAAATTTCACGGGTGCCTTTATAGGCATGGCTTGTCAGGATGTATCAGGTTCCAAACAGCCAGCCGACTTTAGATATTTTAACTATGAAAGTCAGTAAACCATTGATAATGTCGATAACACCAAATTGACATGCGTTGACTTTATTTTTCCAGTAGCGAATAATAGTTACGTTCTCATCGCGTGAAAACAATAATTATATTAAACACTTATCATCTTCGAGGGGCTTAGAATTATGGAAATGGAATATATTGCAAGCATGCTATTTCGTTGGAGTCATGTACTCTTTGGTATAGCCTGGATCGGTTTACTTTACTATTTTAATTTTATTCAAGGCGGCTATTTCAAATCAGCCTCGCCTGAAGCATTGGCCGATGCTAAGACTAAATTAGCACCCAATGCCTTATGGTGGTTCCGCTGGGCAGCTATGCTCACATTTATCACAGGCGTGTTGTTGCTATATGTGCTGAAAACAAATCATCAGCTCAACCCCTACATACTTCTCGGTGCTGTTATGGGAACCTTAATGTTCCTGAATGTCTGGTTGATTATCTGGCCTAATCAGAAGATAGCGCTGGGCATGGTAGAGGGTGACGCAGCGGCAGCGGGCGGAAAGGCGTTACTAGCCTCAAGAACCAACACCCTCTTTTCTGCTCCGATGGTATTTTGTATGTTAGCAGGCCCACATTTTGCTGCGAGTGG
>CAZLIR010000016.1:0-1858 GCA_964559635.1 uncultured Enterobacterales bacterium | reverse complement strand
GTTTAACAATGGTCGATCTCTCACAGCATATTAAGAGATATCAGCAATCTTTTATTTTCTGTTTTATGTACTATATTTCACCAAAATAACTCTATCCTATTTACGATGTACCAATACACTGATTGCTACTTAGATAACATTTATCTGCTCAATGGTTATGCCCTTGTAGGTGAGGGGGATGAGTCATATGCTGAGATTGAGGATGTTGACGCACTCCATGAATTAATGATGAATATGGAAGTTGGCAGTATCCTCAAACTAGGTCAGCCATTTTATTTCAAGTATTCAGCCAATGGATGGCAGATGCTGGAGCAAAATGAAACACAGAGTAAAGTGGCTTAATCATCAAGCGAGTAGTTTGATGCCTGAAAAGCCAATGAACGTGTAGAACAGGTTATTGAGTACATGAATCAAAATGGCATAGCTTAGTTTGCCTGTTTTCATATAAACATACCCCCAAGCACAACTGAACATAAAGTACATGGGCCACAATATAGCTGGGCTATGTCCCACCATAAACACCAATGATGCAATAGAAATTGCGATCCAGGCTGGGAATTTTGTTGTCAAAGAGCGCTGCAGATAACCACGAAATATCACTTCTTCCATTACCGGACCAATGCATAGTGCTAAAGTCAGAAAGCCTGCCATCCCAATAATGCCTGAGTTTTCTTGAATATAACTGAACACCTTACTGCCTCCCCCCTGAATATCGATATACCCGATCTCAGGTAGAAAGAAGCTCCGATATAGATATGCCACCAGATGAGTAGCCACAAGCAGAAGTAACACCAAGGAGATAGCTTTGTTGAATGGCAGACCGCATGATTCCGTAACTGGTGCTGCATTTTTCTTTGTGTCCAGCCAAAATAGCAGCAAGATCAAAGAGCCACCAATCAAAGCTGAGAGTAGCCCCAAAATTTCCATACTCATGGTTTTATCGGTATTGATAACCACTGATACAAAGATGCCCGCCAGTAGCTGGCAGGCATACATCACAGCCAGTGCTAGTAATCCTTTTTTAATGGTTATTGTTTGGCTCAATGTCATGAGTTCTCTCTCTGGTGATAATTCACTCTAATTCTTTGCTTGTGATTTTGAGTATTCGATTAATTCCTCAACATAGTCATAGTCAGGTTGGGATTGTGTTAGTTTTATGAAGTTCTTGACCTCTGGAGCATATAAAAACAACTCCTCAACATCAGCACTATAGCCTCTTGAGTTAGTTATTTTTCCTTTGTATTGGATTGTAAATGCCAGAAATGTTCCAGCCTCTACCGTTTCCTTTTTAAGTGATAGCACTTCAGCATTCAGACTTGTCTTACCTTCGGTACCATCTTGGCTAGTCCATTTTTCCTCAAATAGCCATTTCTTGCCAACCTCCAAAGGCCATTTAAATCGGGGCGTTGGATTCTGCTCAGGTTTTGTAATTTCAGCGAGTGGGCTGAAGTGCTCGCCAATTGATATTCCGGTAACACCATCCTGTACCTTTACTTCCCTAGTATCTGTGCCGTCTGCTCGGACGACACCCTCGTTAGTCATTCCTTTGTATTTCCAAACCCATTTTTCGCCAACGTGATAATCATGCTCTGTTGGCTGAGTGTATGGCTCAGACTTGACTGGGAAACAAGATAATCCCAAGAGTACGGTTAACAATATAGTTATTATTTGGTGCTTCATTTCTTTCCTCATGTACAGCTATTTATAAATTGCTAAAGCAGCTACTACAGCAATATCCAGGCCAAATATAAATTGCTATGTAATACAGGGGCTTACATATTTAAGAAGTTTTACTGTTGGTAGATTTGACCAAAATTGTCGCAATTGAGCAAAAATAAACCGGCATTTTTTGCTGAGG
>CAZLIR010000015.1:5270-17157 GCA_964559635.1 uncultured Enterobacterales bacterium | reverse complement strand
GCAATACACAGGGCGAGCTTGGCGTGCTCATTACCCTGTATCTGACTGACACAGAGCCTTTTGTGAATGTTCGATTCTGGTTGCTTTGCCACATATGGTTCAGGTTTCGAGGTAACCAGTTGCTGTACCAGATGTTTTAAATTATCGGTGCTATACACTCTATGACAGCCGGACATGGCGGCTTCGAAGGCGTTCTCTTTTGCTACCCAAATACTGCGTCCGGATTCTGTAGCTTGGCGCGACGCCACCAATATACCGCTGACAGGTTTTAACTCACCATTGAGGCCTAATTCCGCCAGGAATTCGAACTCATTTGGCTTTGCCATAACCAGTTGCTCAGATGCGATCAGTATCCCCACGGCAATGGCCAGATCAAAGCGACCGCCGGTTTTAGGTAAATCCGCTGGTGCTAGGTTTATCGTGATACGTCGAGCAGGAAATTCAAAGCCGCTGTTCAGTAATGCAGAGCGAACACGCTCACGACTTTCTTTGACTTCGGCATTTGCCAAGCCGACAATGTTGAGTGCTGGCAAGCCATTGGAAAGGTGTATTTCCACAGCAACGGCAGGCGCCTCTATACCAAAACTCGCGCGGGAGTAGATACGACAGTAGGACACATTTCAAACTTGTTTAGTAAATGAGATAGCCTAGCCTGTCATGGGTGCATCAGCCAGAGGCGATATCTGAAGGGAGACTAGCGATCTTCTGAATCGTTACCCGATAATTGCTGGTCGAGATCAGCTAATTGCTGCTGAAGCTCGATGAGTTGTGCACGTGTTTTTTGCAGCACCTTAACCTGGATATCAAACTCTTCTCGGCTGACCAGATCGAGGCGCTGAAACGCCGATTCTAATACCGCCTTGAATTGCTTTTTCATTTCCTTTTCAAATGATGCCAGCTCAGGGGGTAGTGCCGCACCGAGTTGACGTACCAAATCATCAATTTTTTGTGGATCAATCATGACATTCTCCTGATTATGCGCATTATGCCAAAAGCCGCTGATAATTGATATTGGACAGCGCTGATAAGGACTTGCAATATTGGGCCGACTCTCTATGATCAGCCTATCTGTCACAACGTTACACTACATGATCATGTTGCGATTTTTGCCCGGTCCGTTGAAAGGCATCCTAATGTCTTTGTTTTATGGTGTTAATACCATTTTCTGGACCATACCATTGCTTATTGTTGCCTTGCTAAAGCTCATCATTCCCTGGTCTCCATGGCGTGCGATTTGTTCAAAAATCATTTTGATGTTTGCCAATGCCTGGATTATCGGTAATGGCATCGCCATCAAACAGGTAAGCAAAATACAAATCAATGTCATAGGCGACGCACCAATGTCGCTCGATGACTGGTATCTGGTCATCGCCAACCATCAGTCATGGGTCGATATCCTAGCGATGCAACAGATTTTTCGTGGTCGTATTCCTTTTTTAAAGTTTTTTCTCAAGCAGGAACTGATCCGCATCCCATTTCTCGGCTTGGCATGGTGGGCACTCGATTTCCCGTTTATGAAACGTTACAGCAAGTCCACGCTCAAGAAGAAGCCACACCTGAAGGGAAAAGACATTGAAGCGACACGCAAGGCCTGTGAGAAGTTTAAATTGCAACCCATCAGTATCGTTAATTATGTCGAGGGAACGCGCTATAGTGCAGAGAAACATGCGCGACAGAGCAACGACTATAAACATCTGTTACGCCCACGGGCTGGCGGTATCGGCTATGTGATGACTATGCTTGGTCAGCAGATCAATTACATCCTTAACCTGACCATCCATTATCCTTCAGGTCAACTAACCTACTGGGATTATGTCACTGGGCGACTGCAGCAGATTGATATTTACATCAAAACAACTAAGGTCACTGACGACTTGCGGGGTGACTATATTAACGATGTGCAATATCGTGCCCGCTTCCAGTCCTGGTTAAGTCAGCAGTGGCGTGAAAAAGACGACCTGCTCGAGCGTTTAGATCAATCCGCCGATCAGACAGCATCCGACTGATTTTCTTCAGATTTTACAATACGATACAAGTATCGTAGGATCACAGCACTCGACGTACGATTGAATATAGATGATTAAGTATCTCAATACATGGTTAATGTTGGTTTTGCTGAGCTTGTCCGGACAAGTGCTGGCTGTGGCCGATCAGTGTGATCATATGATGGCGGAATCGATGCCGATTATGGATCATACGACAACAGATCATGCGACCATGGATCATACGAGCATGAATCACGCTGATATGATGCAGGATCACGAACAGGCCATGGACTGTTGCAGTGAGGACTGTGTTTGTCCTGCCAACATGTGCTCTTCTGTGCAGTTTATGGCTGTCAATGATTCAGGTGCTTATGACTTCGCGTGTCAAACAACGTTTCTGACAACATCCCAACAACAACCTGTTCTTAATAGTTCCTATCGCTATCGTCCACCGATTCTTGTTTAGCACGGGATTAGTGCGCCCAAAATTTGTGCACTACAAACGAATGCTTAACTCAAGAAATAGGATGATACGATGTCGTCAATATCAAAATTTTTAGTAACTCTGCTCGGTGGTGTGATCATTGGAGGCGCGGGAATCGCGCTGTACGACAGGCTTTCACACGCCGATCATCAACAGCAGACACCTGAGAATTCTAAAGCAACAACGAAACAACCGTTATATTGGGTGGCACCAATGGATGCCAATTATCGTCGCGATAAACCCGGCAAGTCGCCCATGGGCATGGATTTAGTGCCGGTGTATGAAGAGCCCTCTGAGAGCAATTCTGGAGATAAACATGTGGTTAAGATTGCATCACATGTTGAGCAAAATCTCGGCGTGAAAACGACCGCCGTTGCTAAAGGCTCCATGAATAATGTGATTAATACGGTCGGTTATGTTCAATATGACGAGAATAAAATTTTTCACATTCACCCTCGGGTTGAAGGTTGGGTTGAGACACTCTATGTCAAAGCCATTGGCGATCCTGTGCGCAAAGATCAGGCGTTGTATAAGCTATACTCGCCGGAACTGGTCAATGCCCAGGAAGAGTTTTTGTTGGCGTTGAAAAGCAAGCAGCCGAAATTAATCCGAGCCGCGCGCAATCGTCTCCAGGCCTTTAAAATCTCCAGCGCTTTTATTGATGAATTGCAAAAAACCGGCACAGTAAAACAGCGTGTGACCTTCTATTCACCTGCTGACGGTATCGTTGATCATCTCAATATCCGCGAGGGGTTTTTCGTAAATTTAGATACCACCCTGTTTAGCATCGTTCAACTCGACCAGTTGTGGGTAGAAGCCGAGGTCTATGAGCGCGACGCAGCGGTTATAGCACCTGGGCTACCTGCTATCATGACGCTCGACTTCCTGCCAGGCAAAACATGGCAAGGGGTAACCGATTATGTCTATCCAACCCTGGATGAGTCCTCTCGAACTCTGGCGGTGCGGCTAGTCTTTAGCAATCATGACAACCTACTCAAGCCGAACATGTTTGCCAATGTGCAGATTACTACTAAACCATTAGATGATGTACTGATGGTGCCGAAGCAATCGGTCATTCGAACCGGGGAGCAGGATCGTGTTGTGCTCTCGCTGGGAGAGGGTCAATTTAAATCTGTTCCTGTGGATATTGGCAGAGTAGGTAAAGAGTCGATACAGATTCTCTCCGGTGTTAGTGCTGGAGATATGGTCGTGACTTCGGCCCAGTTCCTGTTGGACTCTGAGTCGAGTAAAGGCGCTGAACTTGAGCGCATGAGCACTGAGCAAGAGGCGGTGATTTGGGCCCAGGGAACAGTAAATCATGTCATGACTGAGCAACGACTGGTAAATATCTCGCATGGTCCAATTGAAGCGATTGGGATGATGGGTATGACGATGCACTTTGAATTGGCCGAAACGATCGACATTAATCGCTTGTCTGACGGTCAGGAGCTACATTTCAGACTCGTGCAATTAGATACTGGCATGTACCAAATCGTCGAAATCCATATTCTGTCTGAGCCGGAAACCACATCAGACAATGATATGCATCAACATCACTAGCGGAGCAGATAATGATTGGATCTATCATCAAATGGTCTGTTAATAATCGGCTTTTCGTCTTGTTGGCAACCATTATCGTTTTATTTGTTGGATTGTATTCGCTCAAAAACACCCCCGTGGATGCCATTCCTGATCTGTCAGATGTACAGGTAATCGTCAAAACAACCTATCCGGGTCAATCTCCACAGGTGGTTCAGGATCAGGTTACGTTCCCGCTGACCACTGCCCTATTGTCAGTCCCGGGTGCTAAAACAGTACGTGGGTTTTCCTTTTATGGCGATTCATATGTTTACGTAATTTTTGCTGACGACACCGATCTCTATTGGGCGCGCAGTCGTGTTCTGGAGTATCTCAATCAGGCAACGGCCAATCTGCCATCTGGTGTGGATCCACAGCTCGGCCCGGATGCGACCGGTGTCGGATGGGTATATATGTATGCCATAACCGATGCCACGGGACAGTTTGATCTGAGCCAATTACGCTCGATTCAAGATTGGTTTTTAAAGTATGAGTTGCAATCGGTCGCCGGTGTATCTGAAGTGGCGACAGTGGGAGGCATGGTCAAGCAGTACCAGGTCATGGTCGATCCGGATAAGTTGCGTGCCTACAATATTCCGCTGCAACACATTCAGCAGGCCCTGCAACGCGGTAATCAGGAAGTCGGCGCATCAGTGATTGAGCTTGCTGAAGCCGAATATATGGTCACCGCGACGGGTTATATTGATGCGATTGAGGATATCGAGCAAATTTCGCTCGGTGTCAGTGCTCAGGGCACACCGCTAACCATAGGCGATTTAGCAGATGTCACCATCGGTCCGCAGATGCGACGTGGTATTGCGGAATTAAATGGTCAGGGCGAAGTAGTTGGCGGCATCGTGGTCATGCGCTTCGGTGATAATGCCCAACAAGTGATCAATGCAGTCAAAGAGCGGCTGGCTGAGTTGCAGGCATCTCTGCCCGAGGGCGTCAAGGTAGTGCCGGTCTATGACCGATCGGCACTCATTGATCGGGCGGTTGATAATTTGTGGGATAAACTACTCGCTGAGTTAGCCATTGTTTCCCTTGTTTGTCTGGCTTTTCTGATTCATTTGCGCTCATCACTCGTTGCCGTCATCACAATACCGGTGGGAATTTTATTGGCCTTTATTGTCATGCGGGCGCAGGGGATCAATGCCAATATCATGTCGCTCGGTGGGATCGCGATTGCCATTGGTGCCATGACCGATGGTGCGATTGTGATGATTGAAAATATGCACAAACACCTAGAGCGCACCAAAGTGACTGCGGCGAATCGCTGGCAGGTGGTCACTACAGCTGCCTCGGAGGTCGGGCCAGCGCTGTTTTTTAGTTTGTTGATAATAACCGTTTCGTTCTTACCAGTGTTCATACTCGAGGCGCAAGAAGGGCGGATGTTTGCGCCTCTGGCTTACACCAAGACATACGCCATGGCAGCCGCAGCTATTGTTGCCATCACCCTCATCCCAGTGATGATTGGTTATTTTGTTCGCGGTCGCATGGTATCGCAAAAATATAACCCCCTGAATTTTATTTTGGTGAAGGCATATAGGCCCATTTTGCGTGGTGTATTGCGCTTTCCAAAGCTTACTCTGCTGTTTGCCATTGGTATCAGTATTGCCGGTCTGTATCCAATCAATAAAATTGGTAGTGAATTTATGCCCGATCTCGATGAGGGTGACATCATGTATATGCCTACCACCTACCCCGGCATATCCATTGGTAAGGCGCGCCAGTTACTGCAACAGACGGATAAGCTGATCGCGACGATTCCAGAAGTTGCCAACGTGTTTGGTAAAATCGGTCGTGCTGAAACCGCCACCGATCCGGCGCCTCTGACTATGATCGAGACCTTTATTCAATTAAAGCCTCGATCACAATGGCGCTCAGGCATGACCACCGAGAAATTAAAGCAAGAGCTCAACGGTGTAGTGAATATTCCAGGGCTCACCAATGCCTGGGTGATGCCCATTAAAACTCGAATTGATATGTTGGCAACCGGTATCAAAACGCCAGTGGGTATTAAGGTTGCTGGGCCCGATCTCTCGGTCATTCAGAGCATTGGTCAACAACTAGAGCAGACGTTGTCGACTGTTGACGGCACAGCTTCAGTGTATTCTGAACGTGTTGCGGGTGGTCGTTATTTGAAGGTCGATATCTCGCGTGTCCATGCCAGTCGATATGGTTTGAACATTGCGGAAATCCAGCAGGTCGTTGCGACCGCTATCGGTGGTGTCAATGTCACCGAGAGTGTCGAGGGCCAAGAGCGCTACCCGGTCAATCTGCGCTATCCACAGGATTATCGCGACTCGCCTGAAGCACTCGCGCGCCTGCCCGTAATTACGCCATCGGGGCAGCGCATTGCACTAGGCGATGTGGCTACTATCCTCATCGAAGATGGTCCGCCCGGGATTAAGAGTGAAAATGCGCGACTCAATGGCTGGACCTATATAGATATCTCTGGCATTGATGTCGGAACCTATGTTGCTAAAGCACAGGCCGCGATTGATCAGGCGGTTGATTTTCCTGCGGGTTACTCCATGAGTTGGGCTGGACAGTATGAATACCTGCAACGCGCTGAAGAAAAATTGCAGTTCATATTGCCCATTACCCTCGCAGTTATCGTGTTGCTGTTATATCTCAACTTCAAGCGCTTGAGAGATGTCACGATGATCATGCTGACACTACCTATGGCACTCATTGGTGGTTTGTGGTTACTGTATCTGGAAGGCTTCAATTACTCTGTTGCCGTAGGTGTTGGGTTTATTGCCTTAGCAGGAGTGGCTGTCGAAATAGGTGTTTTGATGTTGGTATATCTGAATCTTGCCTTCGCTGAGATACGCAGAAAAGCGCGTGAATCTGGACGTCCAATATCTCAAGAGGATTACCTGACGGCGTTAGAGCAAGGCGCAGCCATGAGAGTTCGACCGGTGATGATGACCGTCGCTACCATTGTGATTGGTCTACTACCCATTCTTTATGGCAGCGGCACAGGCTCGGAGGTTATGAGTCGAATTGCTGCCCCCATGGTCGGTGGTATGGCCAGTGCACTGGTGTTAGCTCTGATTGTCCTGCCCGCGGTATATTCGATCATCAATCGGCTTACTCTACATCGATTTAATAAAGAGATAGCCGCGACCGAATGAACATAGAAATAGGATATGCCGCATCCGTGGCAACACAGTGATATGATCAAGCCATGAAAATATATGTCGACGCTGATGCCTGCCCGGTTGCCATTAAGGAAATTTTGTTTCGTGCTGCCGATCGAACGGCAACAGATACCATCTTGGTTGCGAATAATTACTTGCGCACCCCAGCCTCAAAGTATGTCAAATTTAAGCAAGTTGATAAGGGGTTTGATGTCGCAGATAACGCGATTGTTGAGTGGTGTGATCCTGGCGATCTCGTCATTACCAGCGACATCCCTCTGGCGGATGAAATCATCACCAAAGGCGGACATGCCTTGAGCCCTCGTGGTGAATTATTTACCAAAGAGAACATTAAGGGGCGACTGAATATAAGAGACTTTATGGAAACCATGCGCAGTAGTGGTATCCAAACGGGCGGGCCCAGTGCCCTCAGCGCCGCGGACAAGCAAGCGTTTGCGAATCATCTGGACCGACTGCTGCAAGCGAGCAAGCACACAGGCTTCTAGGGGCGACAATTCGACATAAATGCTGAGTAGCTATTTTTTAAATGGACCAATGAATTGTGACCAATAACTGTTTGAATAGGGCAGATCAGTCACTCCATACTGCTCAGGCCACCGCCCCTTTGGTAAATAGAAAGTGCCAAACAGCATATCAATCACAGGAAAGTGCACCGCAAAGTTCTTATTGTATGTCTCTGGCTGATCATTGTGATGCCAATGATGATACTGTGGTGTGGTGATGATATAAGCTAACCAGCCAAAGCTGATGCCAACATTCGCATGAATGAATACCGTATGGAATGCCATAAATAATATGTAACCAATCACCGCCTCTGATGCCAGACCGAGATACATGACCATGGTATAGACTGGAAGCCGGACAAATAAAATATCAACCAGATGTAACCGCGAGCCTGCCAGCCAATCCATCGTTTTGATTGAATGATGGATTTCATGAAAGCGCCATAATTTGCTCGATGTGTGGAAACGACGGTGAATCCAGTACTGCGTCAGATCAGCAACAAATAAGGCAATCACAACTTGTACTAGCAGCGGCAACTCAGCAAGAAATGATTGCTGGCCCGACAGCCTGAGTAATTCTAACCATTCATCAGCTGGCTTTTGAGTCAACAACATAATGAACTGAAAGCCCATATGGCCGACAGCAAAATACACCAGATCAGTGCGGGTTTCCTGTCGGACGATCTTTTGATCTTTCAGATGCGGAAAGAAGGCCTCTAAGGGGATAAAGACTATGGCTAAGATCACCAGATCCAAAACAAACCAATCCAGACCTATTTGGATGATAAAGGTGTCATACTCCGGTTTCTGATGCACCTGACTTCCACCAAGGAAAGCGCACGCCACCAAGATCGCCATTGATGCAAACGCTAATTTCCGCTGCTGGGAAAATAATGCTGAGTATATGGTGGTTGCCGTAGCAATCATTAGTGCCCAATACATCACTTCTCGGATCAGGGGGATAGGATAATTCGAGCGGATTGCCGGTGTGGTGAGATACTCAGGAAACACAAAACATAAAATGGTTAACAGACACAACACGGATAACAGCAAACCAAAGTGGGGTATTTTGTTCAGCATGCGCCGCGGTAGGTTGTTTTTCATGGTTGGCCATTTAAGGTCTGGTCATTGGGTATTACCTAAGTATATATAAATTTCTCAAAACCGCCGATTTTCTGTAAGGAATAGACATTAAACGCACCAAAATGTTGTTTTATCGCATCACAGATGAAAACCATGGCGTTATTTAGTACAGTCGAAGCAATCCGGCCGACTGTTCAGCCAATAATGACAATAACAACGGACTTCATATGACTTATAAATCGTCTTACTCTCTGTATTGTGCCATCGTAGTTTCTATGGGTGGGTTTGTGTTTGGTTTCGATGCCTCGGTAATCTCCGGGGTGGTGGGGTTTGTATCAACTGAATTTAACCTAACACCTATTGAGGCTGGCTTTGTGGTCGCCGCACCTACCGCCTCTGGTCTTTTAGGAACCATGGTTATTGGCCCAATGAGTGATTATCTTGGGCGCAAGAAAGTACTTATTACGATTGCATTCTTGTACTTGTTGTCAGCACTCGCATCGGCCTTTGCTACTTCCTATATGATGCTGGTAATCGCTCGGGCAATTGGTGGCTTTGCCTTTACCTCGCTCATGATCGCGCCTATGTATATCGGTGAAATATCGCCCGCTGCGGTTCGAGGTAAGCGCGTCTCAATCAATCAGCTCAATATCGTGATAGGCTTGTCTGCCGCCTATTTTACCAATTACTTCATTCTCGATTTAAGCACCTCTGGGGCTGATTGGGTCGCCGCTATTGGCATGCAAGAGCATACCTGGCGATGGATGCTAGGCCTGGAGATTCTCCCAGCAGCCATTTTCTTCCTGGCGTTGTTTACCATTCCTGATACCCCGCGATGGCTAATGAATCAAGGGCGTGAAGAAGAAGCAACTGCCGTGGTCAATAAGCTGTTAGCACCCGAAGAGGCTGCGCGTGAGCTGACTATCATCAAACAAAGCTCAGCCACGGAGCAGGAATCACTTTGGGCGCGCATAGGAGATATCTTTGGTCCCAAAATGCGACTTGCACTCGTGGTGGGGATCATCGTCGCAGTTACCCAACAGATCACCGGTATCAATGCCATCTTTTTCTATGCACCGACCATCTTCGAACAGAGCGGCATCGGAACCAACGCCGCCTTTGCTCAGGCCGTGATGGTGGGTCTGATCAATGTGGTCTTTACCTTCGTTGCCATGGCATTAATTGATCGATGGGGGCGCAAACCGCTACTAATAGTCGGACTTTCGGGGATCATTCTCAGTATGGCGCTCTGTACTTATGGCTTTGCTAAAGCGACCTATACCATCACGCCAGAAAGCCTCGCTGAAATTCAGCAGGTTGAAAATATAGAAAATAAGTTTGCTACCGACCAGTTGTTGCCATTGGTTGGCAAAACGTTTGACAGTGATGTTGAATTCAAAAATGCGCTCAAAGAAAGCATTGGTATTGAGGCTGCACGAGATAATGAAAGTCTGCTGATCAGTACTAGCATCCGCATGAATGCTATCTTGATCTTGGTTGGTATACTTGGCTTTGTTGCATCCTTTGCGATTTCCCTTGGTCCGGTCATGTGGGTTCTGTTTTCGGAAATTTTCCCGAACCAACTGCGCGGAGTCGCCATTTCATTTGTTGGTCTTATAAACAGTGCTGTGAGTTTCTGCGTGCAGTTAATTTTCCCGCTCGAACTAGCAACATTAGGTGCCGCCCTGACATTCGCGGGATACGGAATTTTTGCTGCGATTGGTCTGGTTCTGGTTGTTTGGTTGCTGCCCGAAACCAAGGGTAAGTCGTTGGAAGAACTTGAGCAGGTATTCGGCAGAAAGTGAGCGATGTTATTGCTGGAATAGTCCCATTAAGGGGCTATCCCTCAATGGTTTGTTTGCTATAATTCATGCAATAACACTGTACTCAAGAGATAACCATGAACCAAACAGCTGAACCGGTCTCATTTACGGTCAGTTCATCTGAACTGCCCGCCTCGTGCCCACCTAAAAACAGTTCTGTGGATGGCCTACACCCGCGTGTCTATCTGAAATTTAAAGACGATGGCAAGGCAAAATGTCCATACTGCGGCGCCAGATTTGAGATTAAAGACTAACTCGTTGCATCACCGAAATCGGTTTGTTTAGAAATAACCTCATTGATTACATTCGGGCACTGGCCATTGTGCTCATGGTTATTTTTCATTTCACCTGGGATTTAAACTTTTTCGGTCACATCTCGGTCGCCATTCCTGACGGCCCTTTCTGGCGTGAGTTTCGAGCCCTCATAGTCACCCTGTTTCTGTTCACGATGGGGGTCAGCTTGGTCTATGCCTATTGCTCAGGTATTGATAATAAAAAGCTGCTACGACGAATGGTTAAGCTGGTCACCGCGGCATTACTTATTACCGCCACAACCATGATCACGACACCGAAATTCTGGGTCTACTTTGGTATTTTACACTTCATCGCCCTGGCAACGATTGTCTGTGTTTGGTTTGTTAATAAGCCCAATATCGCACTGCTATTGGGACTGGCCATTCTGAGCCTGTATGTCTTGACTGAGTTTCCGGTGAAGTGGCCTTTTATCTACTTTGCTGATCATCTGCCCGAATACACCGTTGATATTGTCACGTTGGTGCCCTGGCTGGCTGTGCCATTCATCGGTATCTGGGCAGCCCACAGGCCGTTGCTCCAGACTCCGGCCCAACAGCCGGCGCCCAAAGTTGTCAGCGTACTTAGCACCAACGCACTGATTATCTACCTGATCCATCAGCCGATCTTTTTTGCTCTGTTTCATGCCTATGACTGGTTATTGCAGTGAAGCTTTTACTAACAGCAACCAGCTAACTTCGAAAAGTCTTTTTACATATTACCCTGTCACATGACGGTTTCTAAATGCGAATGATTCTTAAATGGGTTATGATCCGCCTATTCTCAAATTAGCCGCTCGTTATTCACGAGCTATGACACTGCGGAGACCGTTCATGACCTTTCGCCAACTTTTGTTAGCTACTGCTGGCTTGATAGTATTCAGCGCCGGCTCTGTCCAGGCTCAAGGGGAGCTCAACCTATATTCTTCTCGACACTATGACACTGATGAGCGTCTGTATACCAACTTTGA
>CAZLIR010000015.1:0-5260 GCA_964559635.1 uncultured Enterobacterales bacterium | reverse complement strand
GGATAAGGCTGATGCGCTCATTGCCCGAATTAAAGCAGAGGGCAAGAACAGCCCTGCTGATATTCTGTTGACGGTTGATGCGGGTCGCTTATGGCGTGCTGATCAGGCGGGTATTCTGCAGAGCATTGAATCTGATATTTTAAGTACCCGAATCCCTGAGTGGTTACGTCACCCTGAAGGGCGCTGGTTTGGATTTTCACAGCGCTTCCGCATTATCTTTTATGATAAAGAGCGCGTTAACCCGGCTGATATTCAAACCTATGCTTCTCTAGCCGACCCTAAATTGAAAGGACTCGTGTGCACTCGCTCGTCTGGCAACATCTACATGCTATCTTTGCTATCTTCGGTCATTGAGCATGAAGGCGCAGAGGGCGCAGAAACTTGGGCAAAGGGCCTGTGGAATAATAGAGCGCGTGACCCTGCCGGTGGAGATAGTGATCAGCTGCGTGGTATCGCCTCGGGTGAATGTGCTATTGCGGTCTCTAATACCTATTATTTCTCACGTGCATTACGCAGAGGCATGCGTGGTCTTGATGAAGAAGCCATGCAGCGAATTGGTTGGGTCTTTCCCAATCAGGCAACCACAGGTGCCCATGCCAATATCTCCGGTGCGGGTGTGGTGGTAACGTCACCGAACAAAGCCAATGCAATTAAGTTTTTGGAGTATTTATCAAGT
The DNA here is from genome assembly GCA_964559635.1 of uncultured Enterobacterales bacterium. Lineage (GTDB taxonomy): Bacteria > Pseudomonadota > Gammaproteobacteria > Enterobacterales > CAXRAF01. Next base: position 4,584 of record CAZLIR010000015.1, on the reverse strand, counting down.
GATGAAGCGCAACAGTATTTCTCTTCGGGTAATGATGAATACCCTGCCGTTATGGGTACTGGTTTGTCAGATAGTGTTGCTAAGCTAGGATTGTTCCGCTCAGATACCATTAACTTGAAAACGTTTGGTGAAAACCAGCCCGAGGCACAGCGAATATATGACCGCGTAGGTTACAAATAAAACCCTGTCTGAGCCTTGAGGCTCTAGCTATTCTGCCCTGGTCGGGAGCGCATGATAGCCCGACTCAAAATAATCAGCGGCAATACACCAACTGCGACAATGATTAATGACGGTGTGGCCGCCTGAGCGAGTCTCTCGTCACTGGCCAGGTTATATGCCTGAACCGCGAGAGTGTCGAAATTAAATGGTCGAAGAATGAGTGTGGCTGGCAGCTCCTTCATCACATCCACAAAAACAATTAACCCAGCGGTGAGCAAACCGCCCGAAATAATGGGCACATGCACGCGCTTCGCTGTGGCAAAAGGGCCATTGCCGAGACTGCGTGACGCGGAGGCCATATTAGGAGTCACCTTCTCAAGACTGGACTGCACACTACTCAGCGATACCGCCATAAAACGTACCAGGTAACCCAGTACTAATGCGGCTATGCTGCCGGTTAAAAGCAGACCAACGCTGATGCCAAACTGTTGTTGCAAGAATTCCGATACCGCACTATCGAAGGCTGCCACTGGGAGCAATATGCCAACTGCGATCATTGAACCTGGAACAGCATAACCCAAACCAATAACGCGATTGGCAAAATAACCCAGTCGTGAGCGCTGATAATGGGCCACGTAAATTAAAAAGAGCGAAAGCAACACAGCTAATATTGCTGTGATACCTGCCAGTGATACGCTGTTAAAAATAAGGTTTAGGTATCGATCACTAAAAAGGTTGTGGCCATCACCAAGATGCATCCAGATCAGAATACCGGCGGGCAACAAAAAGCCTAGCAGCAATGGAAATGCACAAAACACGAGCGCGCCCAACGCGCGCCAGCCGTGTAACTGATAACCATGAATCTGTTGATACTTTCCTGTGGTGTGATGGTACTTGGCTTGTTTTCTGTTCGCCTGCTCTAGCCATAACAAGCAGATGACAAAAATAAGCAATATACTTGAGAGCTGGCCCGCCGCAATACGATCGCCCATGGCTGTCCAGGTACGATAGATCCCGGTGGCAAAGGTCGGTATTCCAAAATGCGCCACCGTACCAAAATCAGCCAATGTCTCCATTAATGCCAGTGCCGTTCCTGCAACAATTGCAGGTCGAGCTAGCGGCAACGCCACCGAACGAAAAGAACCCCACGGCGAACGACCTAGTGTTCGTGCTGCATCTAATGCGCAAACAGATTGTTCTAAAAATGCTGTACGTGCCAACAGATAAACATAAGGGTATAGCACAACTGAGAATACCAATATTGCCCCTTCAATACTGCGAATATTAGGAAACCAGTATTGGCCAAAGCGCAGCTCAAACGTTGCACGAATAAACGACTGTATCGGACCTGATGCTTGCAGCACATCTGTGTAGGCATAAGCAATCACATAGGCCGGTACCGCGAGGGGTAAAATTAATGCCCACTCGAAAACCGACCGTCCGGGGAAGCGACACATGACCACTAACCAAGCAGATCCAACGCCTAAAACAATGACACCAATCCCTACCCCCAGCATCATAATCAGACTGTTCTGAATATACTGCGGCAAGACCGTGTCTACCAGGTGCGGCCAGTTACCATCACCGGTTTGAAAGATACTCCAGATAACACCCAGCACGGGTAGTGCCAATATCAGAGCGATAATTAGTGCTGTTATGCTGAGCCAGGAATAATGACGTGCCGTCACAGTGTTATCCGCCCTGTCCGATAATCACGATGGGGTCAGATATGAAGTCAATGGCGACCGGATCATTTACCTGGAAGTTTGCGGCGCCCAACTGCTGACTCAATAATGTGCTGCCGTCAGCCAACTCGAGGGTATATAAACTGGTTGAGCCGCGAAAAACGATGTCCGTAATTTTCGCCTGAACCGTTGAGGTATCAGAGAAAGAGACATGCTCAGGTCGGATCAGTAATTGGACCTCGGTTTGTGGTGCCAAAGATTTTTGTTCAGCTAATGCAAACTCTGCGAATGATGTAACAGCCGTTTGCGTCGCTGAGATGGTAGCCGGGATCAGCACGCCCTCACCGATGAATCCAGCCACGAACGAATTTGCGGGTTTATTATATAGCGCATGCGGAGTGCCTTGCTGCTGAATTTGGCCACGGTTCATGACACAAACATTATCAGCCATCGCAAACGCTTCATGTTGATCGTGAGTCACCAAAATAGTTGGTATAGACTCCTGTTTCAATATGTACCGAACTTCACGCGCCAACTGCTCACGCAGTTCAACATCCAGATTCGAGAACGGCTCGTCCAGTAATAACAGATCTGGTTTAGGCGCCAATGCGCGTGCCAATGCAACTCGCTGCTGCTGACCTCCTGACAGTTGATGTGGAAAGTTGTCAGCATAATCTGTCATTTCAATGAGCTCTAACAGCTGATTGGTGCGCTCGAGCGCTTCGTTATCCGATAGGCTGTTCAAGCCAAAAGCAATATTGTCTCTGACCCGCATGTTTGGAAATAGCGCATAGTCTTGGAAAACCATGCCGACTCGTCGTTTTTCCGGAGGTGTGGAAATAGACGTCGAGGCAATGACGGTGTCGTTGAGGATGATCTCACCCTGTTTTGGATCCTGAAATCCTGCAATCGCCAGTAATAAGGTAGTTTTGCCGCATCCGCTTGGACCAAGTAAACACCCAATTTCCCCGTCCTCTATCGAAAAGGAAGCGCCCGTGACAACGGTGGTCTTGCCGTAGCTTAAAGTAAGATCGCTGACTGTTAATCTATTCATGCTGCTACTTTCATTCCGCTGCTTTATACCTGTTCTTTTTATAGCTCTACTTGGTTTCTACTAAGAGATAAACAATGGTGGTTTCACCTATGTTGACAATTTGATGCCACGGCGTGCCATTACTTAAATGAGTGTCGCCTGTCTTAATGGTTGCTTCACGTGTTCCTTTTGCATCAGTAATACGTACCTTACCACCCGCTAGCGTATAGCCAAAGTGCGGATCGTGATAATGCTTTTCATGGCCAACACCTGGTGGGAAAGTACAACGCACAATACGTTGTTTCTCGTCTTCATGTAACAGTTCACATACTTTTTTACCCAGCCAGCCAGCCTCTAAAGGATCGGGTAATGAGCTAGATGAGGAGCGTGACTCTGAGGCTATTGATATCGTGAGACAAATAGCTAATATGAATAATAGTTTTTGCAACCAGATAATCTCGGTGATTCGTTTGCCGTCATTATATCGAATTAATTTACAACTTGATAAACCCTTTTGCCGAGCGCTGATTACTAGCATTTGACATAACATGTAAAAACACGAAAACTGTGGTTAAACTAAGCGCCGGAGAGCTCTCTTGAAACCAGTCATTGCCAATAACAAACCCATTAAAGTTTCACTCGAAAAAGGACAAGAGTATTACTTCTGTACCTGTGGCCGATCTCAGAACCAACCCTTTTGTGATGGTTCACATAAAGGTACCGGGTACACACCTAAAGCCTTTAAGGCAGAAGAAAGCAATGATGCTTATTTATGTCAGTGTAAACATACCGCCAATGCACCGTTCTGCGATGGCACACACAAACAGTTTTCTGATGCCGATATTGGCAAGGAAGGTCCCGGTGTAACCACTAAGACTGGTGAAGCACCTGCGGCAATAGCAACCAAAGAAGAACCGACGGTTGAATTTATCCACCAATTAGCACGCGAAGGGTTAAGCCAAATGGGTCACCATGGTCCTATGACCTCAATGGGTGTACCAAGACATTTATTACCCCATTGGGATGACATCCAAATTCTCACAGCACAAATGGCTACCAAGCCGTTATTCGAAAATGTGGCTGTGAATAGTCAATTGGTGATTGGTCCTCAAGCGAAGAAACCATTAGTGTTAGATGTTCCATTGTTCGTTTCAGATATGAGTTTTGGCGCCCTATCTGAAGAGGCTAAGCTAGCATTATCTAAAGGAGCCGAAATGGCCGGAACAGGAATCTGCTCTGGTGAAGGCGGTATGCTGCCAGAAGAACAGCAAGCGAACTCGCGTTACTTTTATGAGTTAGCCAGTGCACAGTTTGGTTATGATGAAAGTAAACTTCAGGGGGTTCAAGCGTTTCATTTCAAAGGTGGCCAGGGGGCAAAGACCGGCACCGGTGGACATCTGCCCGGGACAAAAAATATTGGCAAAATATCTGAAGTGCGCGGTATTCCAGCAGGAGAGCCTGCCATCTCGCCGCCCACCTTTAAAGATCTGAATACCGCAGAAGACTTTAAACGGTTTGCCGATAGGGTTCGTGAAGTAACCGGCGGCATACCGATCGGTTTTAAGTTGAGTGCCAACCATATCGAAGAAGATATTCAATTCGCCCTCGATGCCAGTGCTGACTACATCATATTAGATGGTCGTGGTGGCGGCACTGGAGCCGCACCGGAAATCTTCCGTGATCATATTAGTGTACCTACCATTCCGG
>CAZLIR010000014.1:0-17843 GCA_964559635.1 uncultured Enterobacterales bacterium | reverse complement strand
TCTCGGGCTGTCGGTGTAAATCAGCGTCATTTCATCACCGCTCACGGCAATGATTTCTGCTGAGGTGAGTCGTTCTAGTTCACATGAAGTTTGTTCACAGATTGATAGGGTGCCAATGGCGCGAAATGGCGTTTTAACATCGAATGATAGTAGACGTGCACTTTGAGAGTTGAATAATTGCGTACTTTGACAGGCACTTAATATTAATAGACCAGCAGCGTATAGCACTGCTCTGGCTAGCTGAAAAAAATGTGATTCTAATCGGTACATCAGATGACTCATTTAGTAGTTTTAAAGAGACGATTTCGTTCACGAAACACGTCCACATTATTATTATTATCAGGATTATTCCGGCTGTAGTGATGAAAGGGCACACGCTGTGAGCGCTTAAGACACAATTTAGGGCAAATGCGTACCTAAACTTCGGAATCCAGTGTTAGATTTGCCGCATATAATAGTCTCATTCTCTCACAATTGAAACGTATGCAGACTAATTGGCTGTTTAATCGTACAGATTTTGTGCAATTTATGGCAATATAGATTACATTAAAAATAATTATAAGCTGACTCAGGGTATTGAATGTAATGGGGACTGCCTCTTCTACAGGCCATGCGATCGTTGGTATTGGTGCTTCTGCCGGTGGATTGGAAGCGCTAGAGGAGTTCTTTGACAATTGTCCTGAGAAAACCGGCATGTCTTACATCGTGGTTCAGCACTTATCGCCTGACCACAAATCCCTAATGAAAGAGCTACTCACCCGCCACACTAAAATGAACGTGGTGGTTGGTGACGATGAGGCAAAAATTGAGCCTGACACGATTTATTTGATCCCACCGGCAAAATTCATTGAGGTTAAGGGTAACAAAATCATTGTTACCAATAAGCCTAAGTATCAACTCTCACTTCCGATCGATGTGTTGTTCTTGTCCATGGCAAAGGAGTTCGGCTCAAATGCCATTGGAGTAATTTTATCTGGTACTGGATCTGATGGCACGCGTGGTGCGATGGCCATTAGTGACCATTCGGGTCTGGTGATCGCTCAGGATCCAGAAGAAGCCAAATTTGATGGCATGCCCCGTTCGGTGATTGCCACAGGGGTGGTCGATTTAGTGCTACAGGTGGCCGATATACCCAGAAAGGTGGTCGATTTTGACAATCATACCCTCAATATCACTTCAGAGCTCAGAAAGAATATTGATGATGACGAGCATGAGTTAAGCACGGCGCAGGAAGCCATATTGCAGTTACTCCATGAGCAGTTTTCAGTCGATTTCAGTCACTACAAACAACACACATTAGAGCGCAGAATTCTGCATCGAATGCAGGTATTGCAAAAGCATGATTTGCAGGAGTACCTACGCTATCTGAATACCAGTCAGGATGAGCCGCGACTGTTACTGAAAGAAATGCTTATCGCAGTGACTCGTTTCTTCCGCGACGAGGAAGCATTTCAGGCGCTCAATGAATCTGTGATTGAACCGCTGGTAAAGAATACACCGCTGGGTAATACCATCCGCGTCTGGATTTCTGCGTGCTCAACCGGTGAAGAGGCTTACAGTCTGACAATCTTATTTCTCGAGGCCTTTAAGAAATATGATCGTCCGGTAGATTTGAAGATTTTTTCCACTGACGTAAACCAACAGTGTATCGAATACGCCAGCACGGGTGTGTACCCAGAATCCATTAAGGCTGAAGTGCCATCGGACTTATTGCGTCACTATTTCGAGCCCATTGATGAGGGTTACCGTGTGCGCAATGAATTGCGTCAGTATCTGGTATTCGCACGACATAATCTGATTGACTCACCACCCTTTACTCACATGCATCTGGTTAGTTGCCGGAATATGCTGATTTACCTGAACAACAAAACCCAAAGTAAAGTGCTATCGCGTTTAATATATGCGGTTACCAATGGCGGCTACTTGTTCCTTGGTACAAGTGAGTCATTATCGGTTGGCAAGGAATACACCAAAACGATCAGTACTCGTCATAGGCTGTATCAACGCATTGCTGAAACCACAGATAAGACCTTTATTTCAGATGTTGGCAGTAATCTAACCACACATCGAATGCACCGTCCGCCGATTGGACGTGATAAACGAACCTCAGCAGCCGATCGACAAGCACATCAAAAGCTATTGGATGTTTATCTTCCGCCAGCGATTCAAGTCAACCAGAGCGGCGACATTCTTCGTACTTTTGGCAATATCAGTCATCTGGTGGATATTCAGGAGGGCGTTATGAGTCACATGATGTCTGATCTGCTTCCCAATCAGTTAGCGACGATTGCAGCATCATTGATCCATAAATCGGCTAAGCAAAAGAAACCGATAGGCTCTGATACCATTCGATTAGCGCTCAATCGCTCAGATAGTGAGATTCAGGTGCGATTAAATTGTATACCGATTTTTGAACTGCCCCGTGAACCGTATTTCTTAATCGTATTTGAGCCAATTCGCCAGCAATTAAGTGAGGTTAGCGAACCGCATTCTGTGGATGATTTAACCGTCGAGCGAATTTCCATTTTAGAGCAGGAATTAGATGCAACCCGCGATTATTTGCAAGCCACAGTCGAGGATCTTGAGACTACCAATGAGGAATTGCAGGCGACTAACGAAGAGCTGATGGCCTCTAACGAGGAATTACAGAGTTCTAACGAGGAGTTGCAATCCGTCAATGAAGAGCTCAACACCATCAATGTTGAGTATCAACAGAAAGTATCCGAGTTGCATACCGCGAATGCTGATCTTGAAAGCATGAGCATGGCGGTGGGTGTTGGCACTATGTTTGTCGATGATGAACTCAATATAGTGCGGTTCTCGCCCGACTGTAAACAGCTATTTAATATTCGTGACAATGATGTCGGCAGACCGCTGGGAGATTTCTCCACCGTCATTGAATACCCCGACCTCATCGATGATCTCAAGGAAACCATCAAGTCTAATCGACAGATGGAAATTGAGATTACGACTGAAAATCAGGGCATATATCTGGTGCGGATCGTGCCCTATGAGGTCAACTCGTCTGGCAAAAGAGGCGCAGTTGCCAGTTTCAGTAATATCGCTGGGGTTAAAAATGCCCGCGCATTGCAATCTGTCATTGATAGCCTGGATGAACACATCGCCGTACTTAAACCGAATGGCATGATTGCCAAAGTGAATAGAAACTGGAAACGGTTTGCGCAGGCCAATGGTGATCCAAACCTCAAGAAAACCTGTCAAGGCGTCAACTATCTGGAAACCTTAAAGTCGAATCAGGAAAGTGACCAGTTTGCTAAAGTGGCCTATAAGGGCATCAAGGGTGTGATGGAACATAGCATGCCATTTTTCAAATTAAAATACCCTTGTCACTCACCGGATGAGAAGCGCTGGTTCCTGATGTCAGCCTCACCCATTGATCACCCCGAATTTAGTGTTGTTGTGAGTCATTTTAATATTACCGAATGGTATGAAGATGATGATGTCACTGAGGAACTGATTCGTGCTGAATTGGATGTGATTAGTAAACAATCCATGTGATATAGTATTTGCTTCCTAAGACAATACGTTTCCTTATATTCACCGCTAGCGCCGACCAACATGTCTAATAATATCCACGAACATCGTCCGACCTTTGTCACCCACCTAGAGTGTAGTGAGACTGGAAAACATTATCCTGCCGATACTGTTCATGGCTTATCTGAGACTGGCCGACCACTGCTGGTGAAATATGATTTGGATGCCGTGGCCGAGTCATTGTCAAAGCATGATTTGGCTGGACGTGATCAGGATATCTGGCGTTATCGCGAGCTATTACCCGTTCGTCAATGGCAGAACATTGTTTCGCTGGGTGAGAACGCCACTCCGTTACTGGCGTTGAATCAGGTAGAGCAGGCCCTGGGTGTATCCAGAGACACGATTTGGGTCAAAGACGAGGGCAGGCTACCAACCGGCTCTTTTAAAGCCCGCGGGCTAGTGATGGCAGTTAGCATGGCTAAAGAGTTGGGTATACGTCGCATTGCAATGCCTACCAATGGAAATGCCGGTGCTGCCTTGTCAGCTTACTGTACCAAGGCCGGGATCGAGAGTTATATTTTTTGTCCAGAGGATACACCAGACATCAATATTCAAGAAACCTGTCTGCAAGGGGGTAAGGTATTTCGCGTCAATGGTCTGATCAACGATTGTGGCAAGCTAGTGGGGGACTTCAAACAGCCCATGGATTGGTTTGATTTATCGACACTGAAAGAACCGTATCGTATTGAGGGCAAAAAGACCATGGGTTTGGAGTTGGCCGAGCAGATGGCGTGGCAACTTCCAGATGCAATCTTTTATCCAACCGGTGGTGGTACCGGCCTAATCGGCATGTGGAAGGCATTTGCCGAGTTAGCAGCGATGGGCTGGATAGCTCCGAAATTCCCTAAAATGTTTGCGGTTCAGGCAGAGGGATGTGCACCGATTGTTAAGGCCTTTGAGGAGAACACGCAACATGCCGAACTTTGGCAAGATGCGCACACGGCCGCCGCCGGCATTCGAGTGCCTGTTGCTGTCGGAGACTTTCTGATCCTGAATGCGGTGAGAGAAAGTGGTGGGGCGGCATTGGCGGTATCGGAGCAAGCGATTGAAAATGCGCGAACGATGATTGGTCATCATGATGGCGTATTGATGTGTCCTGAGGGCGCAGCCACTTTTGCGGCATATCAGAATGCGCTATCTGAGGGTCTCGTAAGCGCGTCCGATAAGGTTGTATTGTTCAATTGCGGCAGTGGCCTTAAATATCCCATGCCAGATAGTTCACGAACGATCGTTAAAGAGACCGTCAGCCTTGAGGATCTTCTGAACTAATTGTCCAGTCATTAAGCTCCCGAAAGGTTAAATTTATTCGTAAGTCCGTAACCTTCTTACTCTTCGGTAATTGATGCAACCAATGTCTTTGTGAAAGGGCATCCATTAATAACAGACTGCCATGTTCAAGATTGATGGATAGTTTGTCACCAGTGACACGGTGTTTGAAATCAAAGCGCCGCTCTGCACCGAGACTTACTGAGGCGATCGGAGCAGACTTCACAAGTTCTGGCTCATCATCAGCATGCCAACCCATGCCCTCATCACCTGAATGGTAGAGATTCAGTAAACAGGCATTAAAGGTATGTCCTGAATGCTTCTCTACTAGCTGCTTTATACTTTGCAGAGTCTCAGTCATTGGTCGAGCAATGCGTTTGTTACCGGAATAGGTGTAACTATAGGGCCTATCACCATACCACGCATATAGTCGTTTGGTGACGATGGTCTTGCCAAACATATTTACCTGATCAGGCTGCCAGTGTATTTCATGCTCCAGTGTGGTCTGAAGATGAGGGTTTGTGAGCGCTGCTAATGGTCCGTAATAGTGTACGCAACCATCCTGATTAAGTAGGTTTCTGGCAGTATCAGAATCTTGGTAACCAAATAAGTCCATGTATTAAGTTACCAAGTCGCCCTATGGATTGCTCTGAACCTACTCTTGGCTCTGAGGTTTCAGCTTGAGTTGCTTCTTCACCAGTCCTTTCATGTCTGATTTATAATTTCTGAAGTAGTTGCGAATATCTTCAAGGATCAGATAATTAATAGGCACTAGCAGCAGAGTAATAGCTGTCGCGAACAAAATACCGAAGCCCAGACTGATCGCCATCGGGATCAGAAATTGCGCCTGAGTGGACTTTTCAAAGAGTAACGGCATCAAACCCGCAAATGTTGTCAATGAGGTCAGCAGGACAGGGCGGAAGCGACGACCACCAGCCATATAGACCGCAGTGAATAAATCCATGCCTTTTTGTCGTTTCTTGTTTATGAAGTCCACCAAAACCAGTGAATCATTCACCACAACACCTGACAATGCGAGGATACCCATCATACTCAACATGGTGAGATTCATACCCATGATCCAATGACCAATAACAGCACCAACAATACCAAACGGAATAGTCAGCATGACAATGATCGGTTGCGTGTAGGATTTGAATGGAATGGCCAACAGCACGAATATCAACATCAGTAGACCATACATGCCATATTTCAGTCCTTCAGATGACTCACGTGTATCACGGGCTTCTCCAGCCAATTCGTATGACACTCCCGGGTAACGGCCAACTTCACTTGCTAACCATTCATCAACCTCGCGCTGAAGCGCACTTAAGTCGCCGGTTTCTTTGTTGAAATCTGCAGTAACGCGCAGGGTGCGTTGACGGTCAATTCTTTGAATCGAGACCGGGCTGAGTCCAGGTTCGACATCAGCGATTTGCCACAACGGTACCTCAGTACCATTGTTGAGCTTGATCATCATCTGCTCTAATGTTTCGATGTTCTGACGCGCTTCAATTGGATAACGAACCATGACCCGAACTTCTTCCCGTCCGCGTTGGATACGCTGCACTTCAAAGCCCCAGACAGCTTGACGTACCTGCCGTGCGAGTGTTGTTAAATTAACCCCCAATAAAGTAGCTTCTGGTTTGAGTGATAACTGCAGCTCTTCCTTGCCATTAGACATGGAATCTTCGATATCATAGACCGCTTGATATTGACCCAGTTGTGATTTTAAGTCTTCACCAAGCTGCTCTAAATCATCAATATTCTTACTGCGTAACTCGATTGAAATGGGACTCCGATCCCAACCAATCTGGGCGCGATAATTTAATTGCTCAGCACCAGCTACTTGGCCAACATTACGACGCCATTCATTGACTATCTCCAGACTCGATATCTGCAAAGTCCGCATCTCCGGTGGCACCATCTCTACCTGGACTCGTCCGGTGCTGGAATTACGGCCACCACTGATCGCATAAATATTGCTGATGACCGATTCACCGGTATCAGGGTCAGTGTATTTATCCTGTAACTCTAGCGCCTTTTCAACCATGTAGCTGACAATGCGATCGGTGCTTTCAAATGGCGTACCTGTTGGCATAATCAAGTTGGCTCGAGCGACCTCACTGGGCACATTCGGAAACCATACAAACTTGGTCTTACCACTGGCAATCGTTCCAATAATCAGGATTAAGATGCCAAACATAGCTGCCAGAGTAACGTAGCGCCAGCGCATAGCGAGACCGAGGAAGGGTTGGTATATACGCTGGATGAAGGTCTCTAGCGAATTTGATATTGCTTTCTGAATCATGGTGATCCTTGAGCCACCGTCCTTGCGTTGTCGGATATGCTTGAGATGCGCAGGAAGTATGAACTTCGACTGAACCAATGAGAATAGCAGCACAGGAATAATCACATAGGGAATACTCTGATACCAACTACCGCGACCATCTAAGAACGCCAGCGGTAAGAATGCCGCGACTGTGGTAAGAATACCAAAGGTAACGGGTACTGATACTTCCTGAGTACCCTCAATAGCAGCGGTCAGCGGATCAGAACCATTCTGCAAGTGAGCGTAGACGTTTTCTCCGGTGACGATCGCATCATCAACCACAATTCCTAACACCAAGATAAATGCGAAAAGACTCATTAAATTCAGAGAAATACCAAACACTGGCATGAGCAAAAACGCACCCATGAAACACATGGGGATACCGACACACACCCAGAAGGCAACAGCAGGTCGTAGGAAAAGTGCTAGCAGTATGATTACCAGTATGGCGCCTTGCCATGCACTCTTGGTTAAGGTCGCCAGGCGTGCTTTGATGGCTTTACTGCGATCACGCCAGTAGGTCATCTCTAATCCTTGCGGCAGTGTCCCTTGTTTGGCTTGTATATAATCTTTCACCGCAGTGGTCACGTCGATGATACTTTGCTCGCCGGTGCGGAAAACTTCAATCTCGATGGCTGGCTGGCCGTTAAACTTCATAGACAGCGGAATTTCTTCAAATTCATCTCTCAGAACGGCAATATCACCTAAGCGAATGAGTGTGCCATCACTGCTGGTGATGACCGGGATGTCAGCATATTCCTGGGCGTTATATACCTGACCGCGACTACGAACAAATATCTCACCACTGGAGGTGCGTAAATTACCCGCTGAGACATCAACAGCATTGGTGCGCAGGGCGTTGGCGACCTGCTCAAGCGTCAGATTGTATTTACGTAATGAAATCTCAGGTATTTCGATGGAAATTTCAAAGGGCAGGGTGTTCTCAACAGCAACCTGGGTAATGCCCGGTAGATTAGCAACCTCATCGCGCACATCCTCAGCGAATCGACGCAAGGTCAGCGCATCATAATTACCGTACAAGATAATGCCAATCGCATCAAAGCGTCGTTGCGGAGTGCTAACAAGGGGGCGTTCAGCTTCGACTGGAAAATTGTTAATCGCATCAACACGTATTTTTACTTCATCGAGCACATCCTTAACATCATAGCCATCTTCAACCTCAATATTGACAGTTGTGCCACCTTCACGTGCTGTTGAGTTGATACGCTCAATACCATTAAGATCTTGAATAGCCTCTTCAATGCGAATCGTGAGACCTTCTTCAACCTCTTGTGGCGAAGCACCACGCAGTGACATGCTGACAGCGACCGTGTTGGTCTCAAATTCGGGAAACATGTCAACTGGAATTTTATTACTGAGAACATAGAGACCCGATAAAATGATGATCGCCATTAATATATTGGCAGCGACATCGTTCTTGGCAAACCATGGAATTAAACCGTGCATGAGTGGCTCCTTATTGGCTGCTTGAATTGCTAGCTGTGGAGCCGGTTTTCTTCTTCTCGGCAGTGCGTCGTCTGGGACGCTCTGGTTCAGCACCAATAAGCCTGACACGAGTGCCTGAGGCCAAATTCGCCGTTGGAGTCAGGATAAGTTGATCAGCGGCAACAAATGAGCGTTGCTCAAGAGTGTCCATTTCGATTGAGCCGAGTGCTTCAATAATCACGTTATCGCGGTCGGTCCATACCGGCTGTACCGGTAATTTCAGAAGTTGCCCTTCATCGACTACGGCAATCTGATTGTCTTGTGTGACAGCTCTTCTTGGCAGTACGAAAACGTTATTCAGCATGTGGCCTTCGATTTTCGCTTCGAAGAACTGACCCACACGCATGGCTGGCGCATTTTCGGTTGCCTCGAATGGGTTATCAACGCGTGCTACGACATAAAGCATACGATTATTTCGGTCATAGGCTCCCTCACTGCGAACAACCTCACCAAACCACTGGTAGGTTTTATCACCTAATCGACTTTCCAGAATTACTCTCGGAGAGGTAGTAAATGAGTCCAGATTATTGACATCGATCTGGTGTAAGTCCTGAGTCTTAATGGGTAAGCGAATTTCGAGTTGCTCGGTCGCGTATATCTCAGCAATTGCTTGAGATGGATTAACAACCTGACCAATATCAACACGTTGTTGCAACACTTTACCCGTGAATGGCGCTCTGATTGATGTACGGTCGAGGTCTAATTTGGCCTGATCGAGACGTGCTTTAGCACTTTGCAAACTCGCCAGTGCTGCTTTGACCTGTGGCTCTCGTAACGCAAGTGATTTACCACTCGAGCCCTTCGGCTTAATGTTCCACTCCTGGCGGGCAATTTCTTGCTCAGCGAGCTCTTGGCGGTAGCGAACTTCTGCCTCAGCCACGGCGGCAGCAGCAACATCAACGGCAATTTGGTAATCACGAGGCTCAATGCGTAGCAGCACGTCGCCGGCATTAAATGTCGCACCGGTGCGGATTTTTTCAGAAACTTCGATTACACGGCCACTGACATCACTAACCAAATTAGTCAGTGTTAGTGGTGTTGCTGAGCCATATGAGTCTATCCAGACCTGATAATCCGATGGTTGTAGCTGTGTCGTCTCTACGGTGACCGCTGGTGCTGGGCGGCTGCCATACTTTCTCGCTTCTGGTTTAGTGGCGAACATGGACATGACACCAAAGATAGCGACAGCAATGATAACAATAGATACGATGCTGTGAGTCACCCATGGTACTTTTCTGGGCTCGACCTGTGGAATTGACGTGCTAGTAGCTTCTGTGCGATCTGGCAGTTCTGACATGTAAGTTTCCTACAGTTAATGTTGTCTTTATTTGTAACGATTCAAATTTTTTTCGGTTGACTGAATCTGTTATGCTCAGCCAATAATTGTAACTTATTCGGGCATCATCAACTATTGTATGAGTACCTGTGAAATGAATTGTTACTAACAGGATATCAATATTAACCAACACTACGACAATGAGTGCTGATCAGAGCATAACAAAGACACAAAATATCTACCTTCCATTGCTAGGTTTAGGGGTGGTTTTGGGTATCATATTTTCTGCTGGAATCCTCAGCGGTGATTCGCAGGGAAGGGTGAATCTGCTGTACCTGCTGATACTGTACTTTTTGCTACCTGTGTTGTCGCTAGTAGCCTCTCTAATCGCCATCATACGTGGCAATGCCTCCACCGTGTTCAGCCGACTACTGCATTCTTCAATGTTCAGTATCCAAACCAATGACACCTACCGTCGGTTGCGTCACCTTAATCTCGGTAGTTTGTGGATCATGGAGCAGATTCAGCTATTCATGATGGCTTTTTCTCTGGCCGGTCTTATGACCTTTTTTGTGCTGTTATTGGTGACCGACGTGACCATCATCTGGCGCAGTACCATTCTGACTGCTGATGATCTATTTCCGGTGTTAAGTCTGCTGGCGACACCGTGGCAATTTTGGTCTGCGGCTCAGCCCAGTATCGATGCATTACAAGCCAGTCAGGATTATCGGATTCTCAGTAACGCTGATAGTAATCTGAGCTTGGTTGTCTGGTGGCCCTATGTCACAGCGGTTCAAATCACCTACGCCATTTTTCCCAGGTTGATTATTTATCTGGGCTTGAAAATTAAACTTACTAATCTGCCGGTAGAGCATGAGAATGAGATAACACAAATAGATACCCCAAGTGATATCGGCAATGAATACAAGGCGCTTATACCCCTGTCTGAGGTGCCGACCATTGAGACGTTCATATGCTGGGACAAAATTCCACCATCCATAATAAATAAGATAAACATCAGCAGCCTTAGTGAGCAGTGTCCAGAAGGTGACAGTTGGCAGCCGGAATTGGGACAATTTTCTGTATTAATCGGCGATACTAACGCCCTAGTCATTGTCAAATCCTGGGAGGCCCCAATGGCTGAGTTGGCCGATCAACTCAAGACGTCAAAAGGTTATCTTTTATTGTTAAACTGGCTCGATGAGCAGTTAATACCAGCGCTGGATATTCACATCGACGAATGGCGCAGATTTAGTCATGGCCATGAATGGCAGTGTGTGACACTGGATGATCAATATTATGAGTGAGGTATGTTTTGCCGTTGTTGGCCATCCTAACAAGGGAAAGTCCAGTATTGTCTCAACGTTAAGCCGCAATGATGCGATTACGATATCGGCTCGCAGTGGTACAACTACCAAGTCCGATCACTACAAAGTACAAATAGCCGATGCCAGTTATACGCTGATAGACACGCCCGGTTTTCAGCGCCCCAGACAATTACTTCATCAGATCAAATCCAATGCCGCCGATGCCTCTCAACGTGCGGAGGCAGTCAATTCATTTATCAATGATCCTAGCTCGAAGATGGACTATCCTGATGAGGTCGAGTTGCTCACCCCGATCATGGCGGGAGCTGCAATTATATATGTGGTTGATGGCTCTCATCCATATGGTCCAGAATACGAGGCAGAGATGGAGATACTGCGTTGGTGTGGACAACCCAGATTAGCAATCGTGAATCCTATTCATAATGACCATTACATTGATGAATGGCGTGCCGCTCTGGATCAGTTTTTTAGTCTGGTTCAGGTTTTCAATCCATTCCAAGCAACCGTCGATCAGCAATCACAACTACTTGAGAGTTTTCGAGTAATTGCTCCTGATTGGGGTGTTAAACTGAGTCATATTGCCAGTGCCATGGCTACCGAGAGGACGCAATGGCGTCAACTCACAGCCACAGATATTGCCAACTACCTGATCGATGTTTGCAGTTACAAAGTAGAGCAAAAGCTACCTGATACCGAGCAGGTAGATGCGATACAGCAGGTTCTCAAAACGCGTTATGAATCCTATGTCATCAAACAAGAGCGAAAACTTTTTCAGCAAATGCTCATGACTTACAAGCATGTTCATTCAGCATTACAGTTTGACGACTTGGATTTACCTCCTGATCTATTTGATATTGCGCAATGGTACTTGTGGGGACTTAACAAGAAGCAGTTAATCATGAGCATGACAGCCGGCGGAATGATTGCTGGAGGGGGTATTGACTTAGCAGTTGGTGGTGCCAGTTTCATGGCCGGCAGTCTATTGGGTGCCGTTGGTGGTCTTGTGTCAGGAGTCGCTTCGACCATGGGTTTATCAAAGTTTAAGATTAACGGTATACCGATGACGGGCAAACAATTAAATTACGGTCCGATAAAAGATCCGAATTATCCATATGTGCTTATCAATCGTGCACTTCATCTCTACAAGCAAATAGTCGCCAAAAATCATGCAGATAGGAGTGATGTAAATATAAACTCTAATATAACGACATGGGAATTGACGTTGAATAAACTCAGTGACACAATGCGCAAGCAGTTGCATAAAAAATGTACACAATTGTCACAGCAACGTTATGTGCCTTCAGAGGAACTATCCGCAGTTCTGGATGCATTATTAAAAACTAATAATAAATAATTCTGATCATCTTGAGGAGGTAACTGATGTTTGAGCAATTAGACGTTCAGCAGTTAATGACAGACTATATCATTCCCTGGTCAACCAACATTATCTTTGCACTACTGATATGGATCATTGGCCGTAAAGTAATTAAGGTGCTGATGAAATTCATCGGCAAAGCATTCGAAAAGTCCAACATGGACACAGTGCTAGTTGCATTCCTGACCGCGATCATTCAAACGGTAATGACGGCCTTTGTGGCGATAGCGGCTTTGGATCAACTTGGCGTTCCAACTACCTCACTCGTAGCCATATTTGGTGCAGCAGGCTTGGCCATTGGTTTATCACTGCAAGATTCACTCAAGAACTTTGCCGCTGGGGTGATGATCATCCTCAACCGGCCGTTCTCAGCAGGTCATGTGGTTGAAGTCGCAGGTGTCATGGGTGTTGTCGAGAAAGTAGGGGTATTCTCTACCATGATGACCACACCAGATAATCGTGAAATAACCATACCTAATGGCAGCATTTATGGTGATGTAATTACCAACTACTCTGCGCGGGATACACGACGTATCGACCTGGTAATAGGTATCTCATATGATGACGATATCAAACAAGCCAAGGAAATCCTGCAAGACATTCTGGCAAAAGAAGACCGAATCCTCGATGACCCAGCACCCGGCGTAGCAATGGGTGAGTTGGCCGACAGCTCGGTGAATTTCAACGTCAGACCGTGGGTAAATGCCTCAGACTATTGGCCCGTTCGCTCGGAAATATTAGAGCAGGTCAAAATGCGTTTCGATGCGGTCGGTATTTCAATCCCTTATCCACAGCAAGACGTAAATATTACTCATACAAACTCAAGCGATTCTTAACAGCTAGAGTCTCCTTGCCATCAGCTGATATCACGTGTATCGATGTCAGCTGATGACACATGTTGTTAAGTATTAATGCTATACAGGGCTTATAACAGTTGTTATAAGTCTTTTTTTATTTTTATTGGGAAATAGAGGAAACCAATATGTACAAGCCGCTAAATAAGTTAGCCATTAGTCTAGCTGTAACCGCCATAGTGACTTCCAGTGCCACTTTTGCTGATCATCACAAAACCAAAAAAGCAGAATTAGGTACCTTTGGCGTTGATTTATCAGCCAGAGATATGTCCGTCAAGCCGGGTGATGACTTCTTCATGTATGCCAGTGGTGACTGGTATAAGAATTATGAGATGCCATCTGACAAGACACGAGTTGGCGCTTTCAGTCAGCTCGCCGATAAGGCTCGAGACCAGGTCAAAGGAATTATTGATGATTTAGCTAAGACAGGTGGAAAACCTGGTAGCAACGAACAAATGGTTTCCGATTTCTACCGCGCCTACATGAATATCGAACTCGCAAACAAAAAAGGTCTGGAGCCACTTGCACGACAGTTGGATGCCATCAATAAGCTTGCAAATACTAAAGACTTAACTAAGTTCATTGGCAAATCATGGCATCATGGCGTTAACACCCCGATCAATTCATATCTGGGAACTAATCGTAAAGATCCTAATGTCTATCAGGTAAATGTAGGTGTTGGCGGTATTGGACTTCCTGACCGAGATTATTATCTCGAAGACTCGGAGCGCTTTAAAGCAATTCGAGCGGCATACCAACAAAATATCGCAGATATCTTGTCACTGGTGAAGTATGACAATGCAACTGAAATGGCAGGCCGTATTGTAGCGCTCGAAACAAGTATTGCTGAGTACCTGTGGCCGCGTGAGAAGCGTCGTAATCGTGATTTAACATTGAATCAAATGAGTCGTGCTGATCTAGCCAGAGACTATCCAGAGTTTGATTGGGATAGCTATTTTAACAAGACCGGTTACAAGGCTCCTGATGTAAACGTCACTACGCCTGATGCGCTTAGCGCAGCGATTAAACTCATCAATAACTCAGATATCAATGATTGGAAGGCTTATTTTACCTATCACATCATTACCAATCATGCAGGCTACCTCTCAGATGAGATTTACAACAAAACATTTGAGTTTGAAGGCACCACCTTGCGTGGACAGAAAGAGCCACAACCTCGTTGGCGTCGTGCGATTGATTCGATGTCCAGTACCCAGAGTCTGGGCTTTGCAATTGGTCAAGTCTATGTCGATCGTTACTTTCCGGCATCTTCGAAGCAACAGATGTCTGAGCTGGTTGAAAACCTCCGCACAGCACTTGGTCAGCGTATTCAAAACCTTGCCTGGATGGGTGAAGAAACTAAAGTAAATGCCATGGCAAAACTCAAGGCCTTCCGCCCCAAGATTGGTTACCCCGATGTCTGGCCCGAATTGCGTGGTATTAAGATAGCGGAAGATGACCTGATGGGTAATGTGTTGCGCTTACGCAAGTACTTCCGTGATGACAGCATTAGTCGTCAAGATGGTCCAACTGATCGAGAGCGATGGGGTATGACACCTCAACGCGTAAACGCCTACTACAATAGTTCTTTCAATGAGATTGTTTTCCCGGCTGGAATCCTACAGGCACCGTTCTTTGACCCAAATGCCGATCCGGCGGTTAACTATGGTGCTATTGGTGCTGTAATCGGTCACGAAATGGGACATGGTTTTGATGATCAGGGTTCAAAATCTGACGCCAACGGTATTCAACGAAACTGGTGGACTGATGATGATCGCAAAGCCTTCGAAGCGCGTGCTCAAATGCTCATTGACCAATATAGTGCCTATGAGCCGATCGAGGGCAACTTCGTGAATGGTAAAAACTCATTAGGTGAGAACATTGGCGATGTCGGTGGTCTGGCAATGGCTTACCATGCCTACAAACTCAGTCTAAACGGTAAAGAAGCCCCAATCATTGATGGCACCACTGGTGATCAACGCTTCTTCCTATCTTGGGCTCAAGTATGGAAAGAAAAACGCACTGAGCAGTCGATGTTGAACCAGTTGCGTGGAGGAGTGCATTCACCCGGACGGTTCCGTGCTCTGGCGCCACGTAATCATGACGCATGGTACAAAGCCTTCGATGTACAGCCCGGTGACAAGCTATATCTAGCACCCGAGGAACGCGTTAGAATTTGGTAATTTCTAGATAAAGATGCCGGGTCAAATGACCCGGCTAACTACAGAACAGGAAGGTAACGCTTCCTGTTTGAGTGTCTTGTGACTCTTCAATGTTAGGCAGACATTACAGATATCCGAAACAGTGGTATCATGTGCGCAAAATTTACCTCAGAGGTATTCATAATTGTCTGAATACCCCAACACATTAAAGGTATTGATTACAATTGAATATCGGCCGATGAGGACTTACCTTTAGGTAAACTCAAACGCAATGATCAATAGTTAGCTATTCCTCGTACAGAGTATTGTCAAAACTTCACTTAGGTATGCATTTTGGTTACACAGTCAGAGATACACAGTCGACAATTTGAATATCCTCGTACTCAGCCTCCAGAGGTTCTTGAACAACAGCAAAAAGATCACCTTGTCGCTGAAATTAAAGACCTTCTGAAACGCAATAATGCTGTTATGGTGGCACATTACTACACCGATCCAGTCATTCAGGCACTTGCTGAAGAAACTGGCGGATGTGTGGCCGACTCACTGGAAATGGCGCGCTTTGGTGCACAACATGATGCTGATACCTTAATTGTTGCCGGTGTAAAGTTCATGGGCGAGACGGCAAAAATATTAACGCCTAATAAGCGCGTTTTGATGCCGACATTAGAAGCAACCTGCTCTTTGGATATCTCATGTCCTATTGATGAGTTCTCAGAGTTTTGTGATCAACATCCGGACAGAACAGTGGTTGTTTATGCGAATACCTCTGCCGAAGTGAAGGCCAGAGCTGACTGGGTCATTACTTCAAGCATTGCGCTTGATGTGATTGATTATCTGGATGCTGAAGGTGAAAAAATCATCTGGGCACCCGACCGACATCTCGGTCATTATATTCAATCTAAAACCAATGCTGACATGATCTTATGGCAGGGCGAGTGTATTGTTCACGATGAATTTCGCTCAAATGCGCTGTCCGCAATGAAAGCTCAGTACCCTGAGGCAGGTGTATTAGTACACCCAGAGTCTCCGCAGGGTGTGATAGCATTGGCCGATGCGGTTGGCTCAACCTCACAGATAATCAAAGCAGCAAAAGACCTACCATATCAGCAATTTATCATTGCCACTGATATGGGCATCGTCTACAAGATGCAGCAACTATGCCCGGAGAAGGAGTTTATTGCTGCACCCACTGGAGGTAAAGGGGCTACTTGTCGGTCATGCGCTCATTGCCCGTGGATGAGAATGAATTCGCTATCATTGTTGGCTGATGTATTTGACAATGATAATAATGAAATCAAGTTATCACAAAACACCATTGATAAAGCGATGATCCCATTACAAAGAATGTTGAACTTTAACCAGCAGCATTAATCAAATTAACCATAGGAGTAATCATGATTACTAAACGTCTTCTAGCCTTGCTAGCACTTATATCGGCATCCATGGTGACCGCCAATGATGCACTGGATGCAGTGATTAGTGCAGAGCACAGAGAGCAGAGCATGGCACGTGATGTGTTCAGAAATCCCATAGAGACACTCACTTTCTTTGAGATTGAGCCAGAACATCGTGTACTCGAGATCACGCCGGGCGCCTCAGGTTGGTATACCGAAATTCTGGCTCCCTATCTGCGTGATAGTGGACACCTGACGATTGGTCATTTTGACCCGAATTCTGAGCGTGAATACTACCAACGTGGCTACAAGCGTCTGATGGCTAAATTTAGCAAGTCACCAAATCTCTATGACAAGGTCGAGGTAGGCCTATTTGCACCTCCTGGCAAGTATTCATATGGTGACGGTGGTTTTGACCGGGTTGTTACGTTCCGTAATGTCCACAACTGGACCCGAAATGGCGATGAAGAGATGAAAAAGATCTTCACTAGCTTCTATGATGCACTCAAACCAGGCGGCAAGTTAGGCGTGATCGACCACCGCTTACCTGAAGATCGTGCAAAAGCCTACGAGGGTGGCTATGTTAAAGAATCTTATGTGGTTAAACTAGCCGAGTCTGTCGGTTTTCGACTGCAAGGCAAGAGTGAAATAAATGCCAATGCAAAAGATCCTGTCGAATCAGACAAGGGTGTCTGGCGTTTACCTCCGTCACTCAGTGGCGATGATGAGGCAGCCAAAGAAAAGAACCGCAAGATCGGTGAAAGTGACCGTATGAAACTGTTATTTGTTAAGCAC
>CAZLIR010000013.1:0-17938 GCA_964559635.1 uncultured Enterobacterales bacterium | reverse complement strand
TATATCAGAGGCTGAGCAGCCGAATGCTTTTTGTTGAAATAACTGTGAAATATTATCGGGTGTCTGTTTTTCCAGGAACTGACGATCAAAGCGGGCATTATGACAAATGACTAAATTTACGTCTCGCAGCGCATCTTCCAGTAACTGCCAATCAATAGCACAGCCTGCTACATCGTCATTAGTGATACCGGTAATATCGGTAATCTCCTGACTAATGGGCTCGGTGGGTTGCTGAAGTTGGTTATCAGTAAAGATGACTGAATTAATGCCCGTTTGATCAAAGCCGACGACCAACGTACCAATCTCGATAATTTCATGCTGATCAGAACTCAGCCCGGTTGTTTCCAGATCAATAATTGCCGCAGTAAATGGTGCATCAGTTGCTGTGTCAGCTAATGTTTCAGGCACGCGTTTGAGTACCTTGTAATCATCCTGCTGCTCTACTAGCAATAGTGCTTCGGGTAAGGTAGTGCTCATAGACGGGCATTACCTCGTTGATGAATGATTTTCTCGGTTAGATTCAGTGCTCGCAGATGATCTTTAGCAAGCAAAATTTCCACCACGGGTACAAACAGATCTTCAAGTGGTTCTTCAGTCGGAATATTGACAATATCTATGTAGGATTTACCTGAAGGTGTTACCTGAAATGTGCGCACATAGGCATCGTGAATCCGTTGAACGGTATCGGTTGCATCTATAACAAAGGTTTTGCGCAATAGCATCATGTCGTCAATCGTTAAACAGAGATTGACCAAATTACCATGAATAGTATCAATGGCACGATCAGCCTTTTTCGCCTCAGCAAATAACTCGGGAGGAGCTTTGCTGACCAGACGACTGAGCTCCAGTGTGAAGCGAGACAACTGATGCGCTTTGTTATTCAACTGATGATAGAAATCACCCAAATCCATTTTCTTAGGATCATGTTCAAGATCATTTTGGAACTGGTGATAAGTCAGAACGTGAGCACGGACTTCATCAATGAATTTATTCACCAGACGTTTTTCAGCGCGACTGAGAAGAGTCTGTAATAACTTAATGCGAGCTACAGTGAAATTGTAGTCACCATTCACTTCAGTCTGTGTGTTGATGCGCATGACAGCCAATATGAAATTACCCTATCCATAAATGAATAGGGTAATTATACATTGATTAAATTTTAGCTGTATATTGCACAGCTAAGTTTTTAGTTGGCAAGTAATGGAAAGTCCGGATGTGTTACTACCTCTCCGAGAAGTGCTTGTACAGCTGGTCCAAATGCATCAGCAACGTTTTTGCAGGCACTATATGCATCCCAACTTGTATCAAAATTATAATTGACTGACACTGAATAACTAGTCGAGTTAGACGAGCTAACTGTCATTGCAATATCCCAGCTTGCCGGTGAGACAGAGCTAAAATTGATATCATCAATTTGTGCACTGATTTGTGATTGTGATGTCGGAGAATATGCTTGCGCCATAAATAACTCTTCTATGAAAGCATCTTTTATGTAGTCAGCTAGTGTCTTACCTGGGGCAACTTTTATGGGTCCCATCAATCGACATGTCGGCGATTCTTCAACTCCTTCCTTCATTGACACAGTGCCAACAGAAACTTCTTTTGCTTGAGATTCTAATGCTTGCTGGATTGCAATAACATTGCTGGTTGATACCTTATATGGGATTGAGTTCGTTGTCGAACATCCAGAGGCTATCGCAGCAATCGCGGCAATCAAAAGAATTTTATAGTTTTTCACGAAATGTACTCCTTAATGTACAGGATTTAATAAATAGTTATTGAAAATAGAGACCTAACAGGTCATTAAAATTACCGGTTTACTTGCTGGAATACCCCGGTAATTTTACATAACCTGTTCGGTTATTAGGGGTTCGGAAAGGACGTCCTTTAAGATACTGAGATGTCATGTCATCTTGCTCGCTCACTGCTGCACTGCTATCACTATCAGACATAGCGCCAATGAGTTGTCCAAGTTCAATAGGATTCATATTGCTGATATTCACGGAAAATTCCTCAGGCTTTAGCACAATGGTTTTCTCTATACCAGCACGCATAATATTCACTGTATAGTTATCCTGTTCAGGATCATTTATAGCGATCTGTTGCTGTAAATTAGACACCGAATATATCGGTTGGCCATTGAAGCTCAAAATAATATCCAGTGGCTGTAATTGTGACTTCTCTGTTGATGCAACAACCATAACTCCATTACCACTTAACAGCAGATCAGAGTCGCTATTTCTCATCTCGACCAACTTTTTGTAGGTGCCAATGACATTATGTTTGTTAATTGGTTGTGAGCCGTAAACAGCTGGACATACACAACAGGTTATCACTATCAGGATCGACGCTAGTAATCTCATGATCAGTACCTCGCAACGCGTATAGTAATATCATAGGACACAATTTAGCGGCGCGACAACTGATAATCGCTGGTGTTAATACTTGATCACATTTGTATGTAAGTTTGTTACAAAGCGGCACCAAAATCGCCGTTTCTAGTCACATTTGTTACAAATATGACGGCAAAATTTCAATTCAGCCGGGAAATAATCTCCGTCATAGTTAAAAATTAAGTCGATTTGTTTTATGCTGTGTGGAAATTTCTATGTCTCTTATATGAGTGATTAATTGTTGTGACAAATAAGAACCAACCATTACCCAGCTTAGCCCCTGAGCGGGATCAGGTAGAAGCCTTTCACACCACACGGGGTGAGCCTCGAACACGCAAGCAACGACCATCATCAGGCCGGGGTGGTGGCTCCACTTTCAGCAATATCATGGTGTTTGTGCTGTTATCCGTGATGGGTGTTGGGGCCTGGTGGTTTGATATGCAGAACAAGACATTTGAGGCAAAAATTTCTTCCGCTGAAGCAAGAATTCAAGAACTTGAAGATATGCTATCGGCGACCGGTGAAGAAATGGGCGAGTCAACAGTGGTTATCAAGGCGCGTCTGACTGATCTCACCGAGAGAACAGAAGAACTCTGGACACAGATGGATAAATTATGGGCGTCAGCATGGCGTAGGAATCAAGCTGACATTAAGGAACTTGGCACGCAAATTACTCAGCAATCGAAATCAATCAGCGGTTTGAGCGCGCAAGACAAAACGACTTCCGACACCATTAAATCACTGGCAAATAAACAAACCGAGACGGATTTTAATCTCGGCATTCTGACTGAGCAAATGGCGGATGCTAAATCAATATCTGCCGAGTTAAATAAACTAAAGAGTCAGGTAAGTGCACTGGAAACCTCGGGCATGGGTAAAGAGCAACAGCAGATTCAAATAGCGGGCAATATTGCCGAACTAGAGCGTCAATTGAATAGTGCATTACAGCGTCTCACCGAGTTGGAGAAATCGACTCCAGCAGTACCCTGATTAGTCGTACGCTTTACAGGCTGACCATTTTTATACAGCGGCTGGTCAGATATTCAAAGTCGTTCAAAATCAGCTCATATAACAGGCCATCGTCACCTTGAGTTGCTGCATACAGGGTAATGGCGCGATCATTGACTAACTCCAAGGTGGTTGCACTGAGCTCATAGCCCTCGCCTCTGTCCTTGTATTCTTCGGTCTTGACCAGCCACAGTTGGTCGAGATTCGCCTCTCCCTCAAATGCTTCTATTGTGACGCGATTCTGGATCGCATACTCACTAAAATCATCAGGCTCAGACCAGTACTCAAGCGTGTAATTCTGTTGTTCAATTTGTTGCAGGATATAGCGACTGCTTTGAATGTTCAGCTTGGTATCATAATCAAGCGTTACTGTCTCACCATTGGACTTTAGCTCCAAAGCACCGCTGATGCGCTTGAAACGCAACTTTTCTTCGGTAGCGTCACGTTGACCTCTGAACCAACTGCTAATGTTGGTTGTTATTTCAGCCTGGTGACCTGAGATACTCTCCAGCCGTGAAGCACGATAATCAAACACCGCATTGTCTATCTCATCGCTTTTTAGTTGAACTGAGTATTCTTCATACCAGTTGTCGCAATCTCGACTGGAGGTGTGGATGGCATTGCCCGTGTAAAGCTCATTCAGATGCATCAGGGCACGATAACTTGCCTGATGGGGCACGTAGTCAAAAGTATTCTCTGATATATTCACACGCCGCTTGACTGAATCAGGTACACCCGCAATGCGGTTACGCATGGTTTTCTCCAGTGCTGAAAATGCGTCTGTAGTTAACTGTGGTGTGGATTGCTGAGCCTTATCAGTAAAATATTTGATCACCATAACCACTACAACCACCGCAAAAATGATCCGCATGTTTCTGAATTGTCGTGATGGTGTGCTCATCTAATATTCCAGTAGTCGGGTACTCAGCGCAGATACGCTATGTAATATATTACGTAATTATTGATGGATTAAATAATTAATTTTAAAACCATGCATATACTAATCACGGGTGGTACAGGCTTTATTGGTCAATTATTCATTGAGGCATCAACGAAAGATCAATTCACGATCGTGTCCAGAAACCCTGAGAAAGCCAGACAACAGTTTCAGCAGCATCCTCAGGTGGTTGCTGCCATCTCGCTAGATGAGCTAACTCATCTGAATCATTTTCATGCCGTGATCAATCTGGCCGGTGAGCCGATCATTGACAAGCGTTGGAGTACAGAGCAAAAGAGCGTCATTCAGGCCAGCCGTTGGCGCACAACGGAACATTTAATTGCCTGTTTTGAGGCTTCTGAGCAACCACCCGAGGTCTTTATTTCGGGTTCGGCTATTGGGATTTATGGTGATCAGGCCGATAGCGTATTATCTGAGACAGCCGATACCACCGCCAACGACTTTTCTGCCGACTTGTGTCAGCAGTGGGAGCAACGGGCACAACAAATTGCTGATAAGTGTCGGCTGGTGATTTTACGCACTGGCATTGTATTGCATCCGCAATTTGGTGCGTTGCAACGAATGATCTTACCCTTTAAATTTGCCTTGGGTGGGCCGATCGGAAGTGGTCAGCATTACTTCTCGTGGATCCATTGGCAGGACATGATCAATGCCATACGTTATCTATTAGATAGCACAGAATTAGCTGGCGTATTCAATATGACAGCCCCGAATCCGGTGACCAATAAAGCCTTTGCTAAAGCACTGGGTCGTGCCGTCAATCGGCCCGCTATTCTACCCATGCCCCCTTTGGCGCTCTGCTTACTTCTTGGGGAGGCGTCTGAATTGCTAACCGTCAGTCAACGTGTTGTGCCAACGGCACTCACAAATGCAGGCTTTAGCTTTGCCTATCCTGAGGTTGATGACTGCTTAGAAAACCTGCTCTGATCAGACGCGCCTTGTTGTCTTAAGAGCGAGTCTTGGGCGGGTCGATTACGGTTTAATCAAGTCCTGAAGTTGGCAATCAGATTGCCTTAATGTATATTGCCGTATGCTATCAACCGCCATATAACCGAGAATTTTAATGACGTATGCAAACATCACAGGCTGGGGTAAATGCCTGCCACCTGCTGTTTTAACGAACGATGATCTAGCCACCTTCCTTGAGACCGATGATGAGTGGATTACCACCCGCACCGGTATGAAAGAGCGCCGCATTTCACACGTCAGTGTGAGTGAATTAGCCCATGTGGCTTGTGCGCATGCGCTGGCAGCGGCGGGTAAAACGGCCGAAGATGTCGAATTAATTGTTTTTGGTAGTTGTACCTTTGATGAGTTAGTACCCAATGCTGCCTCAAACGTGCAAAAATTATTAGGTGCCAGCAATGCGGCCTGTATGGATCTTAATACCGCCTGCACCAGCGGTATGTACGCCCTCACAACCGCAAACTCGATGATCCGTAATGGTGTTGTGAAAAATGCCCTGATCATTGGTGCTGAAACAATTTCACCGTTATTAGATTGGACTAATCGAGATGTCGCCGTGCTATTTGGTGATGGCGCTGCTGCATTATTTCTTGAGGCGGATGAGCAAGAGTCTGGTGTCGTTGCCGAATCGCTCGGTTGCTATGGCGAAAATCGTGAAATATTGAGTATCGAAGGTTGGGGCATCAAATATGCCGACCCAAAACGCACCTTGTTTCATGTTAACTGGGATTTTCAGGGGCAGGAGATATTCAAGAAGGCGGTCGAAGGTATGTCTAAGGCCTGTGCCAAAGCCAGTGAAAAATTCGGTGCTCAACCGGAGGATATTGCCTGGGTCATTCCGCACCAAGCGAATCTTCGCATCATAAACACACTTGCCAAACGGATGAAAGTGCCAACAGAGAAGGTCTACGTTAACATTCACCGATATGCCAACATGTCTGCCGCGACAGCACTCGTGGCATTGGTCGAAGCGCTTGAAGAGCACAAGATTAACGCGGGAGATTTAATCATGATGCCAGCTTTTGGTGGCGGGCTTACCTGGAGTGCGCATTTGTTAAAATGGGGCGATCGAACAACACCTATCAATACTTCTGATGTTGTCCTTCCTGCAGCAGACAAAACCGGCCTCGAGATGGTGATGGATATCAGAGCACGTCGAGAAGTTGCGTATAGTGCTTAGCGGATTCTGATCGAGCAACCACCACACTACAAAAATCTGCCATTTTTTGATAAGCGCTTTTCAGTGTCGACACGTCCACAGTGAGACTTGGTGTGTCCAATGCTCTCACCAATCCGACGGGTGCCAGTAACTCTAACTGCAACTGCTCATGATGCATCAAGTCTTGCGATAGGTCGTTGTTAATCAGAAACGGCCTCAGGTGCAATCGTTGGGTGTCGCCACTGGTATTCACATGGCTGGTCTGAAGTCTAATGGTTGCTGCAGTGTCATGGAGCTGAATATTAAAAATGAGCTCCTCGCCGATAAAATCATGCAGTTCATGAGCCAGACTTTTTAGGCTGATATTCAGAGTCGAAGCCGTGCAGTCCGAGAGCGATTTACGCAATGTAACCTGTATTGCGCCATCAGCCTTCATCTCAGGCACCAGACTCATGTGCGAGCCCTGTTGGGTTAGTTGCCAAGCGGTTGGCTTTACAGCTTTGGTTTCTGTGTCAGAGAGAGGTTGTGCGACCATGCTCATATTAGTGCCTATGAGTAATAAAAACAGCGTAAATAAGGCGATGTGAAAAATAATTCGCGTCAGTTTTGTTCTGGTTAAATTGTCATTATTCATAGCACTTTCCATTTTTCTAAATTCAGTTATGCGGCAATAAGTTGGGTGTTGCAGGCCGATGTTTATTTATGTAGTATTAATATACATGTAATACATAACGACATTAAGTGTCATCATTTCGTTGAGTGTCGTCTTTTCGCGCAGACGTGGGAGTCATATGAGTCAGCAACCAATACCTGATATTAAGTGGGACCTTCTACTTCGATATCGATTTATTGAGATCATTAGTTATTGGGAGGGGCGGCTCACGGCCAACCACTTGATGGATGCCTTCAAAATAGGTCGGCAACAGGCGTCTAAAGATATCAACTGGTATAAACGTCAGTACCCGGATAATCTGGACTATGACCTACAACTTAAAGGTCATATACCGACCGAGGCATTCAAGCCCATGTTTACCCGTGGCAGTGCCGATGAATATTTACAGATCCTGCAGGCCAATGAAGATCTCAGCCAGCATTATGCCAATGCCTTTATGCATCCCACGGCGACACATATCATGCGACCTCCAACTCGCGGCATCTCGCCGGACATATTGCGGCCTGTCATTCAGGCGTGTCGTGAGCAGCGACGGTTAGATATCAACTATATTTCACTATCTACACCAGAGCAGCCCGATGGTCGTTTAATTTGTCCGCACACGCTGGTTAATAACGGCTTTCGCTGGCATGTCAGAGCCTACTGTGAAAAGAATCAGGATTACCGTGATTTTGTCCTTTCTCGCATACAGGGCGTGCCGGATGTCGAAAATAAGGCCAGGTATTTTGTCGATGGCGATGACAGATGGAATACTCATGTTGATCTGGTCATAGTGCCGCATCGCGAGCTGAGTAAGGCTCAGCAACATGTCATTGAGAGTGACTATAGTATGGTTGACGGCCAGTTAGTGATTAAAACACGTGCTGCCCTAGTGGAATATACCCTCCAAATTTTGCGTATTGATAAGCAGTCCAATCAAAGGCCTGCGGTCGAGCAACAGGTTGAGATTCTTAATTTTGATGAGGTCAAAGATTACTGCTTTTAGGCAGTACTCTTGAGTTCGTTCATGTCATCGTCAAAACAATTTGGCCTCATCATCACTACCTCGTTAGTTGTGGGAACTATGATAGGTTCTGGGATTTTTTTGTTACCGGTATCGTTAGCCGAGTATGGCGCCTTTGGCTTTGCAGGTTGGTTATTATCGGCATTAGGAGCCATGGTGCTGGCGTTCACCTTTGCCAGTCTCAGCCGATGGCATACAGGACTCGGCGGACCCTATTACTATTCCCGTGAAGGTATCGGTGATTTCCCGGGATTCTTTGTTGCCTGGGGATACTGGGTATCCGTGTGGGTCGGCAACGCCGGTATTGCCATTGCCAGTGCGTCTTATCTATCGCTGTTATTCCCAATATTGACCACTACACCCGGGGCTAAGCCAATACTTGCGATCGCCTTTGTTTGGTTATTCACATTCATTAATATTCGCGGCGTGCGAGAGGCCGGTGTATTTCAGGTATTTATGACCCTATTCAAAACAGTGCCTTTGATCTTGTTCGCAATCGTGGGTAGTTTTTTCATCGACTGGCAGCAGGTCACTGCAATGCCGGAAGTTGAAGGGGATCTGTTTAATGTTATTCTCGCCAGTACCGCATTATGGCTGTGGGCATTTTTAGGCGTTGAGGTAGCGACCATCCCTGCTGATAACATCAAGGATCCAAAGCGTACCATCCCCAAGTCTATCTATCTTGGGGTAACCATTGTCGCTATGGTTTATGTGCTATGCATGCTGGTTATCGTGGGTGTTATGCCCAATGAGCAACTGAAACAATCAGCCGGTCCTTTTGCTGAGGCGGCTGGCATCATTTGGGGTGGTTGGGCATCGTACATCATGATTGCCACAGCCGTATTCAGCACCCTAGGTGCACTAAACGCCTTGATACTGGTCGGCGCTCAGATGCCCAGAGCTGCCGCTAAAGACGGCCTGTTCTATCATAAGTTTGCCGATCTGAATAAACAGGGCGCTCCGGCCTATGGCTTAATCATTTCTGCCTGCCTCACGACCGTGCTCATTTTATTGAACATGTCAGAATCTACGGTGGGTATCTTCAACTTTTCGATTCTATTATCTACCACAACCATTTTGGTGCCCTATGTATTTTGTGCCGCAGCCGCGTTTCGATTGCAGCCAGATGATGAGCCTAAGGGTAAGCGATTACAGCAACTCATTTTTGCATTAGCGTTTCTCTTCTCGATGTGGGCTCTGGGTGGTGCAGGGCAAGAGGCATTGTATTGGGGATTTTTGTTGATGATGTTCAGTGTTCCGGTGTATGTTGCCACTAAGGGCAACGCAACGCATAAGCAATCATAATCATGTCGACCATAACCTATCAATCCGATACCCAACCGCTGAAACGTGTTTTGTTGAAACATGCGCGTGATGCCTTTCGGGACCAGGCAAAAGTAAACGCTGAGGCTTTGGCACTCAATTATTTGGCTATTCCCGAGTTTGATGTTGCTGTCAGACAATATGATGCCTTCGTGAATTTATTGGAGCAGCAGGGAATCGCAACACAGTTTCTGCCAGAGAATTCGGTCACCTCGCTCGATTCCTTGTATGTGCGTGACAATGCGGTGGTGTCTAATGACGGTGTTGTTTTATGCAATATGGGCAAAGCAGCGCGGGTGGTCGAAACAATCGAGCAGGCGAGATTTTATGCCGAGGATGCCACCCTATCGACTCTCCCTGCCATGCCTGAAGGGGCGACATTAGAGGGTGGCGATGTGGTCTGGCTGAAAAATAATACACTGGCAGTTGGTCTTGGATATCGCACCAATCGCGCGGGCATTGACTATCTCAAGCAACATCTGCCATCGGCAAGCGAGATTATTACAGTGCCTCAGCCACACTTCCGTGGACCCTCTGATGTATTGCATATCATGTCGATGATCAGTCCTATTACCGATGACATAGCTGTGGCTTATTCGCCATTGATGTCAGTGTCATTTCGCCAGCGTTTGTTAGATGAGGGCTATCAGCTGATCGAGGTGCCTGAGCATGAGTATGACAGTTTAGGCTGCAACATCTTAACCATTGCACCGGGCGTATGTCTGATGGCAGAGGGCTCACCAGACACGCAACGGGCTTTGGAGCAGAGGGGTGTGAAGGTGCATACCTATGCTGGTTCAGAAATTAGTGTTAAGGGGTGCGGTGGCCCAACCTGCCTGACAAGGCCTCTGGAGCGCGAACTTTGATGCTGGATCGCGCTCAACTTGCTGACATTAGTCGCTCAGAATCTTTAGAGGGTGCCAAGGCACTCCACGCAGAAGCTTACAATTCTGATGACATGATGGCGATAGAGCGCGAGGCGATCTTTAAGTCATCGTGGCAGTATGTTGGTCATGTCTCACAGTTGCCTGATATTGGCTCAGTTATCGCTACAGAAATTGCTGAGATACCACTCGTCATCGTTCGCAATCATGAGGGCATCCAATGCTTTGCTAATGTTTGTAAGCATCGTGCCGGACCTTTGATCACCGAGAATGGCAAGGTACATAACTTACGCTGTCAGTATCATGGTTGGACATATGACTTGGCCGGACAGTTGATTGTTGCCCCTGAAATGGCGGACAGTTTCCGCGCATGTGATGTGCATCTTACGTCCTACGCCTGTGAGGTTTGGCAGGGCTATATCTTTGTGTATCTCGGGGACGAGGCAAGCGAGTTAAATACCATATTTCAGGGTATTGTTGAGCATATCAAACCGATCGATTTAAGCGCGATGACCTTCCATCACCGTGACAGCTATTTGGTGCAATGTAACTGGAAGGTTTACATGGACAACTACCTTGAGGGATATCACTTACCCTATGTCCATCCCGGTCTGAGTAAGCTGCTAGATTACCGCAGTTACGACACCACGTTATTTGATTGGTACTCATATCAATCGAGTCCACTACAGGGGGGCGATAACTTCTACGGTGAGGGGGAGGCGCACTATTACTGTGTTTATCCGAATCTCATGTTGAATATTTTACCCGGCCG
The DNA here is from genome assembly GCA_964559635.1 of uncultured Enterobacterales bacterium. Classification (GTDB taxonomy): domain Bacteria; phylum Pseudomonadota; class Gammaproteobacteria; order Enterobacterales; genus CAXRAF01. The sequence continues at coordinate 6,799 of CAZLIR010000013.1, read as the reverse complement.
CTGTCAGGTAAATATCATCACGCCGGTTGCCCATGATCAATGTCGTGTCGATTTTGATTATTATTATGCTGAGAAGGAAAGTGAGCAAACCAACCGTTTGATTAGCCAAGATCTCGACTTCAGCGATGAAATCCAGCAGGAAGATATCGACATCTGTGAGAAGGTTCAAAACGGCCTGCAATCGGGTACTTATACCGCAGGCTATTTATGTCAAAAGCGCGAGCAGGGCGTATGGCATTTTCAAGAGCTTATCCGATCTGCTTATCGCAGTTGGCTGTCCAAACAAAACCATCCGCTTACTGATTAGGCTGTTTTGATTTCCTGAAAAGCGGCTAATGCGCGTTGCCTACTCTGTTTCAGATCAACAATCGGCTCTGGGTAGTCATCGCCCAGAGTAATACCCGAGAGTTTCAATATTTCCTGTGGTGCTTCCCAGGGTTTGTGGATGTATTTGTTTGGTAAGTCCTTTAACTCGGGGCAGTATTTCCTGACATAACGACCTTCTTTATCAAACTTTTCACCCTGTAGTATTGGATTAAAGATTCTGAAGTAGGGCGCCGCATCTGCGCCGGAGCCTGCCACCCATTGCCAACTCGCGCTGTTGACAGCCAGATCGGCATCTAACAAACAATCATGGAACCAGGCCGCGCCATCATGCCAGTGAGTCAAAAGATTTTTCACTAGAAATGAACCCACCACCATGCGAACTCGGTTATGCATGTAACCGGTTTGCCACAGTTCTCGCATGCCGGCGTCGATAATAGGGATGCCGGTCATACCACGCTGCCATGCTTTCAGACTGGTTTGATCATCGAGCCACGGGAAGCGATCAAATCGCGAACTGACATTCTTGGTTGGCAGCTCTGGGAAGTGATACAGCAGGTAGTAGCTGAACTCACGCCAGCCCAACTCTGCCAGATATTTATCGATACTTTTTATGCTATCGTCTCTGAAATGATCATTAACGGCATACCAAATTTGATTGGGAGATAGTTCGCCGAAGTGTAAATGGGGTGATAACTTCGAAGTGCCCTCGACAGAAGGAATATCCCGATCGCGAGTGTAATGCAGTGCAGCCTCATTAATGTAACGACTTAACCGATCAGCTGCGCCTTGCTCACCGGGTTGCCAGAGTTGCGCCATGGTTTCGTACCAAGGAATATCAGGGATCAGATCAAGGTCTTCGATACTCAACGCCATCGCCGGTTTCGGTAAGCAGTTCATGTGCTCCGGAGCATTTTCTGGATAACGTGGCTCTGCGGCTGACAAACAACCCTTACGATAATAGGGCGTGAATACCTTGTAGGGCGTCTGATCGGCTTTGAGTACGGTCATAGGCTCCCATAACAGCCGACCATTGTGACTTATCGCATTAACTCCGCGTTGCTTCAGCTTTACTTTGATAGCCATGTCCTGATTAATTCGGTGCGGCTCATAACCGCGATTCCAATAGACATGCGATGCGCCTGTTTGCTCTGCGATATCCATTAGGATTTGTTCGGGATCGCCGCGATAGATAACCAACTGACCATTCAGATCTGAGTTTAGGCTTTTCAGTGATTGATGCAGCCACCATTGACTCGCACCACCCATCTTCAGCGCATCAGGCTCGGTGGTATCGCAAATGTAGAGGGGGATTATTTGGCTGTGCTTTGCAGCAGCTCTTAAGGCTGGGTTATCACGTAATCTCAGGTCGAGTCGAAACCAATGAATCGCTATATCAGTCACATAAGTTCTCAGGTTAGTTAGTGCAAGTTATATGTACGTATGAAGCCTCTGAATAGTGCATGCTTCGACAACTTCTGTCGTTAGGTGTGTATCAAGCATAAATGGTATCTGTCTTATGTAATTCGTTTGAGCAGTATAAAACGATTGATATCACGGTATTTTGTTCTATTTAATTGGTCAGATAGCTTTACAGAATTCATATTGATAGCTAAAATCAAAATGAAATTGATTTATCATAGATTCTATCTATTTAGAAATGACCCCCTAGTCAGATTATGAACATACGTGATTTAAACTACATACTGGCAGTATCCGAGACTGGCAATTTCAGTAAAGCTGCAGATATTTGCTACGTCAGCCAACCCACGTTAAGTGGGCAAATAAAGAAGTTGGAATCTGAACTCGGTGTATCGATTTTTGAGCGCACCAACCGTAAGGTTGAAATCACCGCCGTTGGAGAGGAAATTTTAGCGCACGCAAGGCAGATCATTTCAGAGGCAGAAACAATCAAGAGTCTGGCTCGTAACTATCAAGACCCACTGGCGGGTCCACTGCGTATTGGTGCGATACCCACAGTCAGTCCGTATGTAATGCCGTTGATCTTAGAACCGATTAAGCGGGATTATCCGCAGATGCGGCTGGTACTTTCAGAAGAGCGAACAGAGCAGCTGATTTCGCGGCTAAAACATCACGAGATTGATGCCGCATTACTGGCGACTGAAACGTTTGACAGTGAATTCGAGTCAACGCCGCTGTTTAAAGAGCCATTTTGGGTAGCCTATCCCGCTGATCACCGTTTTTATGAGATGGAGTCAGTTAACACGGCAGAGCTCATGAATGAGTCATTACTGCTACTCGCTAAGGGGCATTGCTTAGCGGATCAGGCTCGTAGTATTTGTCACATGGCGGGTAATAATCCAAAAAATGAGATGGCTGATTTACGTGCTTCCAGTTTAGAGACATTGATCCAGTTAGTGGGTGCTGGTTACGGCGTCACTTTACTACCGGCCTTGGCGATGGGTGGAAGTTGGACCAGTGGCTCTGGAGTGATTGCCCAACCACTGGATGATGCGAATGCCTATCGGCAGATTTCATTAGTGTATCGTAAATCATTCCCCAGACCACAGGCACTAACAGCGCTTGCGGATACCATTCTGAATCGCCTTCCAAATACGGTGGAAGCACTGGCAAACCAATCATAGCTAAAATCAATAGCGCAGATAGAAACAAACGATTTTATCTATGAGTTAACAATCCATATACTACTCCCATCTAACCTATTTTAAAGTTAATTGGAGAGTTAAAATGTTTGATTCACGAGAGGGACAAAGCGTCCCCAATGTTACTTTTAAAACGCGTGCTGATCACGAGTGGATTGATGTCTCAACGACAGATATTTTCGCTGATAAGACGGTTGTTGTGTTCTCATTACCCGGTGCTTTTACTCCGACATGCTCATCGACCCATGTGCCACGCTACAACCAGCTTGCTGATACATTCAAGCAGCATGGCGTCGATGAAATAGTGTGCGTTTCGGTGAATGATGCCTTTGTGATGAACCAGTGGCAGGAAGAGCAGAACGCCGACAAACTGCGTTTCCTACCAGATGGTAATGGTGATTTTACGCGTGCAATGGGAATGCTAGTCAGCAAGAGCGAGCTTGGTTTTGGCGATCGTTCATGGCGTTACTCTATGCTGGTTAAAAACGGTATCATCGAAAAGATGTTCATAGAGCCAGATGTGCCGGGAGACCCATTCTCAGTATCCGATGCTGATACCATGCTAAGCCACATAGCCCCTAACGCTCACAAGCCACTCAATGTCACCGTATTCAGTCGCGCCGGATGTTCCTACTGTGCCGAGGCAAAAGCACAACTAAATGCTGCTGCTGTGCCATTTGAGGAGCTGGTTCTGAACAAGGATTTCACTGAATCGACCATTCGGGCAATTTCGGGACAAACCGCATTACCGCAAATATTCATTGATGGTGAACTCATTGGTGGTGCTGAGCAACTAACGGTATTTCTTGGAGCCCAGCAGGTCGCTGCGGCGTAAGTTACTTTACTAGCGTATTTTATTGTGGGAGTCGTTTTGGCTCCCTTTTTTGTTTTAACTATTCCGCTACAGGGATGAAACGAGAGAGTTTCGTATACAAATCGACGATATCAATCGGTTTGTTGACTTGATCATGCATACCCGCCTTAAGGGCGATTACCCGATGTTCCTCTGTGGCGTGGCCGGTCATTGCAATAATGGGTACTTCAGCCTTACTAGAATCTAAATCACGGATCCGCCGTGTGGCCTCTAAACCGTCCATTTCGGGCATTTGAATGTCCATTAACACGACATCAGGATTTACTTCTTCAACCATTCTGATGGAATCTGGGCCGTTGTCACAATGGATCACCTTAAGTCCTGCTTTTTCTAGCATATAGGTGGAGATCATGGCATTAACCTCGACATCCTCAACTAGCAAAATGGTTCTGGGATGAAACTTAATCTCTCTGGTGATCGGAGCATCAGGCTTTGCTACTTTAGGTTTGACTTCACGTAGAGGTAATTTAATTTCGAATGTTGAGCCCACACCAGGTTTACTGTTAACACTGATTTCTCCGCCCATCAAGATTACTAGTTTCTGCGTTATCGCTAGGCCTAATCCAGTCCCGCCAAATTTGCGTGAGATCGAGCTGTCTGCTTGAACAAAATCACTGAACACGTGATCAATCTGCTCGACTGTCATACCGATACCTGTATCACTAATCCTTAAGAGAAATTGATCATGCTCTATTTTCTCTAGTAACAGGCTTATGGTACCGGTTTCTGTAAACTTGATAGCATTTGACAATATATTATTTACGATCTGCCGAAATCGCAGCGAATCCAATTCGACTAATTTAGGGAATTTACCGGGTAATACAATACTTAGGTGTATATCTTTTGATTCGGCCACCGTTTGCATTGGTGTCATCACAGTATCGAGCTCTTTGAGGATATTAACTGGTTCTAAGTGAATGGATAATTCGCCTGCCTCAATCTTGCTAAAGTCCAAAACTTCATTAACCACCTGAAGCAGATGTCGACCTGATCGTGTCGCGATGTTGACCAACTGTTGCTGTTCATCTTCTGAACATTTATCACGCAACATCTCCAAAATACCTAATACGCCATTTAACGGTGTTCTGATTTCATGGCTCATATTGGCGATAAAATGTGATTTTGCCTGGGTTGCTTTAAGTGCATGATCACGAGCACGTTTTAGATCATCCGTGCGTTCCAGCACTTTTTGTTCCAATGTTTTACTGAGTTGCTCCAGTTCTTGGTTACGAAGAAATAGCTCACGACTCTTCTCTTCCAGAAGTTGCTCTGCTTCTTTACGAGCTTGCTTTGCTCGGTTTAAACGTCTCTGTAACCTATCTTCAGTCATTAATTATTAATTATGAGTAATCGAAAACATGGTTTCGTGGTGATCGCCGTTTACCGAATCGACACGATTAATAGTGATATCCTCACCATAGTATTTGGCAGTTCCTTGGATCAAACCATGCGCAAGGTCGGCAAAGCCACGGGTTGAGCGGTAGTTAAGTTGAAAGACATCGGGATTTGAATCATCAAATGAAAATTCGGGTAGCTCTGCGTCTGGATAAAGCTTTAATACTTCGACGTGTATGTGGTTATCGATGCTCTTTAGAAATTCAATGGTCGATGAGGACTCGTCGAAAAAATTTTTGAACTTAGTGGCAAATACCTCAGCTAAATGATGACCAAACACATTTACAAGGTCAGGTACTGGAACATTTACGCGTTCACTCAAAACCACAACCATATCAATTAGCTCCTGATGGTCATAGGTACCAACCGCCGTATAGGCGCCATCAGATGCTGGGTTTGTCTCATCGATGAGATCATCTACCATATCCTCACCGAATTTAGACTCAACTAGTTCCATAAATTCAGTAAATACTAAACCCTTCATATACTACCTCCATAGGTTAGACCCATTCTGGTAAGTATAGTACATAAGCGCGAATTGGCAAGAATTTAGGGGTGTAAGTTACAAATAAATTCTCATTTATTCAGATACTTAGTAACGGCAGTCTGTAGGCCAGCAAAGTCTTCAGGAGAGAGTTTCTTGCTGAGCATTTCCAATGCTACAGACAGATCAGCGGAAATCAGATTAATATGCCCCATTTTCCGTCCGGTTCGGACCTCTTTGTCATACCAATGCGGATGGGCGCCAGCTGTCTTGAAAACTATGTCTGGTATGTGATCAATACCAATCATATTGATCATGGCAGTTGGTTGTATGGGTTCCAACGAGGCAATGGGTAACCCGGTTACAGCACGGATATGACTCTCAAATTGACTGGTAAAACAGCCTTGCTGTGTCCAGTGCCCTGAGTTGTGTACTCGAGGAGCTAACTCGTTAACGAGCAATGTATCTCCCACGGCAAAGAATTCAATCGCCATGACACCGAGATAGTCTAATTCGCTGGTTATCTTTTCAAATGCGTCCTGTGCCAGGGTTTGAAGATGCTCGTCTGCGACAGGTGCGATTGATAAAATTAGAATGCCATCATGATGATGATTTTCTGTCAGAGCATAGCAATGACTTTGCCCCGACTTGTCTCTCACACCGATAATCGATACCTCTCGATCGAATGGTATCCAGGCTTCAGCAATGATGGCTTGATCAGAGCGATTGTTTTGCAGAAATTGCGATAATTCCTGCCATAATTGCTCGATGCCATCTTCATTCTTCAAACGCCATTGTCCTTTGCCGTCGTAGCCATCGAGAGCACTTTTCAGGATCAAAGGTAGCCCAATGTTTTCAATTGCGGCATGTAAATCAGCAATTGATTCAATGACCTGATATGGCGCATTAGCCACACCAACCCGATCTAGTAATGCTTTCTCTTTGCGTCTGTCGCCGCCGACACGAATTGCTTCTGCGCCGGGAAGAAATTTCCCCGATGCCTCAGCAGCATCGAGAATATCATTGGGTATGTGTTCAAACTCAGCGGTTACAACATCTGCTTTTGCCAAACCAGCCAATAGATCATCACCATAATCA